>NZ_JBTUOC010000005.1:0-39435 GCF_058345725.1 Simiduia sp.
TAGTTTTATTTGACGTGAATCACCTGGCGGCGCAGCAGGGCTATTTGAAAAGCGAGCATCAACCCCTGCTGCAACAGTTGAACGCGGGCCCGCTGCCCTTCGATTACGTGCGCGTGGGCAACGACACTTCGCGCAGTGTTAATCGCTACCTGCGCGCGCGCTACCAGATGACCCAGGAAACTCACGCCACGGAACTCGCCTGGCCCGAGCGCGTTTACTCCCTGTCGCACGTGGCGCTGCCCTACCCGCCCGAAGATCCGCTCTACGGCGATAACGACGACCCGGCCACTGTGCTGCACCTAGGCAGCGGCGGCGGGCTGGGCGAGCGCGGCGCGTTTATTGTATCGATGGAGCAGTTGTCGCGATTGCGCTACAACCCCTTCTATCCCATTGTGCGACAAACCCTGGCAGACTTTGTGGAGCGCACCGCCAGCGCCGAGACCACGCCGCAACCATAAAAAAAAGCGCTCACAGGGAGCGCTTTTTAAAGTCGAAATGGACGCTTGCGTTATTCGTCCAGGAAGCTGCGCAGGTGATCGGAGCGCGAGGGGTGGCGCAATTTGCGCAACGCCTTGGCTTCAATCTGACGAATCCGCTCGCGGGTAACGTCGAACTGCTTGCCCACTTCTTCCAGCGTGTGGTCGGTGTTCATGTCGATACCGAAACGCATGCGCAGCACTTTCGCTTCGCGCGCGGTTAGGCCAGACAATACATCGCGCGTAGCTTCGATCAAACCTTCAACGGTGGCCGAATCTACCGGCGAGGTGATGGTGTTATCTTCGATGAAATCACCCAGGTGCGAATCTTCGTCGTCGCCGATGGGCGTCTCCATGGAGATGGGCTCTTTGGCGATTTTCAGCACCTTGCGCACCTTGTCTTCCGGCATGTCCATGCGCTCGCCCAATTCCTCGGGCGTGGGCTCGCGACCCATTTCCTGCAACATCTGGCGGCTGACGCGATTGAGCTTGTTAATGGTCTCTATCATGTGCACCGGAATCCGGATGGTGCGCGCCTGATCCGCGATGGAGCGGGTAATGGCCTGACGAATCCACCAGGTGGCGTAGGTCGAGAACTTGTAACCGCGACGGTATTCAAATTTATCCACCGCTTTCATCAAGCCGATGTTGCCCTCCTGAATCAAATCCAGGAATTGCAGGCCGCGGTTGGTGTACTTTTTCGCAATAGAAATTACCAGGCGCAGGTTGGCCTCGACCATCTCTTTTTTGGCGCGGCGGGCGCGGGCTTCGCCGATGGACATGCGGCGGTTAATTTCTTTGATAGACGCCAGATCTAAATCGGTTTCCGCTTCAATTTGCTGCAGCTTGCGCTGGCTGCGCACGATTTCCGGCTCGATGGCTTTGAGCGCCTCGGCGTAGTCGCGCTTTTTCTTGATGATGTCTGCTACCCAGTTTTCATCGGTTTCGCTGCCGGGAAATTCTTTGATGAAGGTTTTCCGGGGCATGCCGGCGGTGCGCACACACAGGCTCATGATGGCGCGCTCTTCGGCGCGCACGCGATCGAGCATGCCGCGCACACGGGTGTAGAGCGGGTCGAACTGGCGCGGTGGCAGCTTGAAGAACTTAAAGATATCGCCCACTTCGTTAATGAGCTTTTCCGTGGTCTTGTGGCTGCGACCGTTTTTGGCCACGGCTTTTTCGTATTTGACCAGGGCCGCGCGCAGGGCTTCAAAGCGCTCGCGCGCCTCTTCTGGGTCTACGCCACCGTCGTTGCTGTCGTCGTCGGTGCTGGAATCATCGTCGTCGTCATCGTCGTCGCTGTCTTCGTTTTCAGCGGCGGCGTTGGCGGCGTCTTCGCGCATCTGCGCCTGTTCGGCGGCGGTGGGCACTTCGTCGGCAGGGTCTAACCAGCCGGCGATCACATCCACCATGCGGCGCTCTTCTTTGGCGATCAGGTCGTATTCGTCGATCAGCTGCTGCACGGCGCCCGGCCAGTAGGCCAGCGAGTGCATCAGCTCGCGGATGCCCTCTTCAATACGCTTGGCAATGGCAATTTCGCCTTCGCGGGTCAGCAGCTCGACGGTGCCCATTTCGCGCATGTACATACGCACGGGATCGGTGGTGCGACCGGCTTCGGTTTCCACTGCGGCCAGGGCGGCGGCCGCTTCGGCGGCGGCGATTTCATCGGCGGCGTTGTCGCCATCGGTCATCAGCAACGTATCGGCATCGGGTGCGGTTTCGAACACCTTGATGCCCATGTCGTTGATCATCTGGATGATGTCTTCAACCTGATCCGGGTCAGAAATATCCTCTGGTAAGTGGTCATTCACTTCGGAATAGGTGAGGTAACCCTGTTCCTTACCGCGAGCAATCAATTCTTTAATTCGTGATTGCTGCTGCTTGCCAATATCAACCATTCTGAACCCTGTGTATTACCAGATGAGGTGGGGGGACGCAAAAGCCGCGCATTATAACGCTATATGGGGGCCGGGGGCCAGAATCCAACCGGCCTAGAGGCCACCGATTCAGGCTTTTTTCGCCAGTATTTCGCGTAATTGTTCACGTTCTTCAGCGCTGAGAGCACTCAAGCCCTGCCGCTTGGCCTTGTCGATCAACGGCAGTTGTTCCTGCTGCTCCAAACGCCGGCGCAGCTCTTTAAAAATATCGCTCAATTCTTGGGCCCGCAGGGCCGGTGTTTGGTCGTCGGCGGCCACACTGGTAAACAGGTGCATGCCCGCCAACTCGCCAATTTTGGCCTCGGCCTCCGGCCCGTGGGCACCGCGCCAATGGCCCAGCACCTGGCCGATGGTGACCGAGGGACGCGCCGCCAAAAAGTCCACCAAGGCCTGCAGCAGCGGTAGATCCGGGTCTTCCAGCGCGGTAAGCGCCATTAACTCCTGCGCCGCCTGCTCGACCAGCTCAGTGTGGTAGAGCAATAGCGCAGCCGCCAGTCGAGCCGGCGTAAAGTGCACACTTTTCGCCGAGCGCGGCGCAAACAGCTGCGGCTGGCGCGGCAGGGCTTCCTCGCCGGCCGAGTAGTGCTCGTAGTCGGGCGGCGGACCAAACTCGTCGTCGCCGGCGGGCACATAGCCGTCGTAGTTTGGGTCATAGTCTGAACCGTAGTCTGCGTAGTCGTCCGGGCCCTGCGCTGGCGCACTGGTGTCGCGCGCGCGCGCTTCGGGTGCCGGCGGCGTCTCTGCGACCGGCTCGGGCGGGCGCTCGGCCAGCTCCATAAGGGTGGCCCGATCCAGGCCCGTGCGCTTGGCCAACTGCTGAAACATCAGCTCGCGGTAGACCCCTTTGGGCAACCGGTAAATCAGCGGTGCCGCCAGCTTGCTGAGCCGCGCCCGGTGTTCCAACCGCTTAAAATCCAGACCATCTGACACTGAGTCAAACAGGTAGTCTTCGAGCGGAATAGCGCGATCGCGAATCAGGCTTTCAAATTTTTCCGGGCCTATCTGGCGCACCAGCGTGTCTGGGTCTTCGCCGTCGGGCAAAAATAAAAACCGCACGGTGCGTCCGTCTTGCATCACCGGCAGGGCCACCTCCAACGCGCGCTTGGCGGCGCGCCGGCCGGCGTTGTCGCCATCGAAGCAGAAGACAACTTCACTGGTGTATTTAAAGGCCAGTTGCAGGTGCTCTTCGCCGCTGGCGGTGCCCAACGTGGCCACCCCATAGCGCAAACCAAATTGCGCCAGAGCCACCACGTCCATGTAGCCTTCCACCACCAATAGGCGCGGAATATCTTTGTAGGCCTGGCGCGCCTCGTAGAGGCCGTACAGCTCTTTGCCTTTGTGAAACACCGGCGTTTCCGGCGAATTCAGGTACTTGGGCTTACTGTCGTCCAGCACCCGGCCGCCAAAGCCGATGACCCGGCCGCGAATGTCGCGAATGGGGAACATCACCCGCTCGCGGAAGCGGTCGTAGCGCGAACTGTCGCGCTCGCTGGCGATGAGCATGCCCGCCGCCTCAAGCAGGGTTTTATCCTCGTCGGTGTGACCCAGGGCCTTGAGCAGATTGTCCCAGCCCGGTGGCGCATAGCCCACGCCGAAAGCCTTGACCACCTCGCCGGTCAAACCCCGCCCCTTCAGATAGTTGACCGCCCGCTGGCGCTGCGGGTGACTTTTGAGTTGTAACTCAAAGTGCTCGGCGGATTTTTCCAGCAGGGTGTACAGGCTTTTGCGCGCCTGGGCCTGCTTTTGCTGCTCTGGGCTGCGCTTTTCGCGAGGTACTTCCAGGCCCGCCAGATGCGCCAGGGACTCAACCGCATCGGGAAAGTCGAGCCGCTCGTAGTCCATGAGAAAGCCCACCGCATTGCCGCTGGCGCCACAGCCAAAGCAATAGAAAAATTGCTTGTCCTGACTAACGGTAAAAGAAGGTGTTTTTTCGTCGTGGAAGGGGCAACAGGCGCTGTAGTTTTTACCGGTTTTTTTGAGTTTTACGCGGCTGTCCACAAGGCTGACGATGTCGATGCGATCGAGCAGGTCGTCAACAAAATCTTGGGGTATCAAGCCAGCCATGGAAGTCCGGTGTTACGCAAGTGAGGCTTGGAGTTTAACCAGCGCCGCCGTTTTGGCCAATAATGGCTTAGCCCAATTTGGCCTTTAGCAATTTGCTCACGGCGCCCATGTCGGCACGGCCGGCAATTTGCGGCTTGATCAGCGCCATGGCTTTGCCCATATCGCGCATGGACTCGGCGCCGCTGTCGGCTATGGCCCGATCGATGATCACGGCTAGCTCGGCGTCGGTGAGCTGGGCGGGCAGAAAACCTTGGATCACGCCCATCTCAAACCGCTCTACCGCCGCCAGGTCTTCGCGGCCAGCGGCCTCGTACTGGGCCAGGCTGTCGCGGCGCTGCTTGAGCATTTTATCCAGCACGGCCAGGGCGCGCTCGTCGTCGACGGCAATGCGCTCATCTACCTCAATGCGCTTAAACTCGGCCTGAATCAGGCGAATGGCATTCAAACGCTCTTTTTCCCGCGCGCGCATGGCATCTTTCATGGCGTCGGTAATGCGATCTTTAAGCTCGGTAGACATAGCAGGCATCCCTGAGGTGGTAGCGGCGTGCGGTGCGTCGGATCTTTTGACGGGCCTAACCGGCTGCAGACGTTCGCTGCAAAAACGGCGTATTTTTTGGCCTTAAACGACTAACGGCCGGAGCTTGGACATCCGGCCGTGCAGTCAGATCTGAAAAAGTTACCTGAAAGGTGTCAGGCTAACTTAGTACATCCGCTGGAATTTGCGGTTTTCGCGAGACATCTTCTTAGCGTGACGCTTTACAGCGGCAGCGGCTTCGCGCTTGCGTACAGTAGTGGGCTTTTCGTAAAACTCGCGACGACGAACTTCAGCCAGGATACCGGCTTTTTCACATGAACGCTTGAAGCGACGCAGAGCCACGTCAAAGGGCTCGTTTTCTTTAATCTTTACTGAAGGCATTTCATTACCTGACTGTTTTAAATTCTCACTCGAATCCGATAGATTACAGACCCGATTCCAAGGGGCGCAGATTCTATACACATAGAAGTCCAACATCAAGCCTCTGATGCCCGTCTATTTTAGACCATACAAAGTCAGACTATGCTGGTATCTGAGCTGGCATCTGAAGGGCGGCGACTTTATCATGCCCGCCCAGCCTACAACATCATTATTTTAGCTATGCGCGTACTTGGTATTGAAACCTCCTGCGACGAGACCGGCATCGCCCTGTACGACACAGAGCGCGGCCTGCTGGCCGACGCCCTCTACAGCCAGATAGCCGTACACAGTGAATACGGCGGGGTGGTGCCCGAACTGGCCTCGCGCGACCATGTGCGCAAGACGCTGCCGCTGATCGAAGAGGTGCTGCACAAGGCCGGGCTCGGCAAGCGGGATCTGGACGCCGTCGCCTACACCGCCGGCCCCGGCCTGGTGGGGGCCCTGATGGTGGGCGCCGCCGTGGGTCGCGCCATGGCCTACGCACTCAATATTCCCGCCGTGGGCGTGCACCACATGGAGGGCCACCTGCTGGCGCCCATGCTGGAGGACAACCCACCGGCTTTTCCCTTTGTGGCGCTGCTGGTCTCGGGCGGGCACACGCAGCTGGTGAATGTGGAGGCCATTGGCCGCTATCAACTGCTGGGCGAATCCCTGGACGACGCCGCCGGCGAGGCCTTTGACAAAGCCGCCAAGATGATGGACCTGGATTACCCGGGCGGCCCCCACATCGCGCGCTTGGCCGAGCGCGGCACGCCGGGCCGGTTTACCTTTCCGCGCCCCATGACCGACCGGCCGGGCCTGGATTTCAGTTTCAGCGGTTTAAAAACCTTTACGCTAAACACCGTGGCCGAGCACGCCGGTGCCAACGGCCTGCCGGACGACCAAACCTGTGCCGACATCGCCCTGGCATTCCAGGAGGCAGTGGTGGGCACGCTGGTGATTAAATGCCGCCGCGCCCTCAAGCAAACTGGCCACAAGCGGCTGGTGATTGCCGGCGGTGTGTCGGCCAATAAGTCCCTGCGGAGCCAGTTGGAAACCCAACTGGCCAAAATTGGTGCCAGCGTGTTTTACGCGCGCAAGGAATTTTGTACCGACAATGGCGCCATGATTGCCTACGCCGGCGCCCAACGCCTGCTGGCCGGCGAAACGGCCGAGCTCGCCATCCAGGTAACCCCGCGCTGGCCCATGGATCAGCTCACGCCCGCAGGAGCTGCCCGTGACCAATAATTCCGATCGCATCGACATCGAAGGCTTGCGCGCGCAAACCGTTATCGGGGTGTACGACTGGGAGCGCAGCATTCGCCAGGAGCTGGTGTTTGATTTGTGCCTGGCCACAGACATTCGCCCGGCCGCCGCCAGCGATGACATTGGCAAAACCCTGGACTACAAAACGCTCAGCGATCGCGTGATCGACTTTACCGAATCCACCCAGCACCAGCTCATCGAAACCCTGGCCGAACAAGTGGCCGAGCTGGTGCAGCGGGAATTTGGCGTGAGCTGGTTGCGCCTGCGCGTATCCAAACCCGGCGCCCTGCCGCGCGCGCGCAATGTCAGCGTCACCATTGAGCGCGGAAGCCAGGCCCATGGTTGAATTGTTTTTAGGCCTGGGCAGCAATACCGATAAACACAGGCACCTGTGCGCCGGCCTGGATGCCCTGCAGGCGCTGCTGGGCGAACTCGACATTTCCTCGGTGTACGAAAGCCTGCCGGTGGGCTTTAACGGGCGCAACTTTTACAACCTGGTGGTGGCGGCGCGCACCACCTTGCCCTTGGTGCAGGTGGCCCAAGCACTGAAACACATCGAAGACGACAACGGGCGCCTGCGCGACGGCCCTAAATTCAGCCCGCGCACGCTGGACATCGATATCCTCACCTACGGCGAACTGACCGGCCAGCACCAGGGCATACTGCTGCCGCGCGAAGAAATCACCTACAACGCCTTCGTTTTGCAACCGCTGGCGGAAATTGCACCCGACCACTGCCTGCCCGGCACCCAAAGCACCTACGCACAACTCTGGGCCGACTACGATAAAACCGCACAGCAACTCTGGCCGGTGAATTTTTTGTGGCAGGGGCGCGAGCTGTTGCGCTGAATTAAACGGCCGAGTACCGCTTTCTTTGCAGGCCCTTTAACAAAATTTTGCGCGCCACAGTCACTGGCAGACTACCGCCGTTTTTTAAACTGACTTTTTCGGCAATCGATAGGCTGCCACAAATTAAGCTTGCGGCAGCGCCGCCTTCATCTCAGCAATCGCCTGGGTACGGGCTTTGTTGATTGCCTCACCCAGCGCTTTGCCGCTGATACCTTGCGCGATTAAATCCTGCGATTGCACCGCCGTAGCAGCCGTTAATGCCTGCTGCAAATAGGCCGCCTGCGGGTAAGGTTTATCTTCAAAGCCGGTGCGCCCGCGCGCATCGGCCATACACGCTTGCGCGAATAGCGGCAGTCGCTCGGGGCGCCGAAAGGCATCCAGCTTTTGCAACAATTTAAGCACCGTGGCGGGCTTCAATTCAAAGGCCCGGTGGCAATTCAAGTGCTGTTCGCAAACCTGCAGCGCCAGTTCGCGATGCTCCTTGGGCACCCCCAGGCGCTCGCACACGGCTTTCACTAAGGGCGCGCCGCGCGTTTCGTGCATCAGGTGGCGCGGCCATTCATTTTTGGGCGTGACGCCTTTGCCCAGATCGTGCACTAGCGCGGCAAAGCGCACCCGCACGTCGTCGGAAAGCCGCGCCGCCTGCTGCAAGGTCATTATGGTATGCACACCCGTGTCGATTTCCGGGTGGTATTCCGGCCGCTGTGGTACGCCCCACAGACAGTCTAGTTCGGGCATGATGCGCGCTAGGGCGCCGCAGTCGCGCAGGGTTTCGATAAAAATCTCCGGATGCGGCTCGGCCAGCGCGCGCTGCAATTCTTTCCACACCCGCTCGGCTACTAAGTGATCCACTTCGCCGTCGTTTACCATGTTTTGCATGAGCGCGCGGGTGTCGCCAGCCACGCGGAAACCCAGGTGATGGTAGCGCGCCGCAAAGCGGGCAATGCGCAAAATGCGCACGGGGTCTTCTGCAAAGGCCGGCGACACGTGGCGCAACAGTTTGTCGGCCAGGTCGCGCTGGCCGCCGTAGGGGTCGATCACGGTGCCGTCGTCTTTGCGGGCCATGGCGTTGATGGTGAGATCGCGCCGAACGAGATCTTCCTCCAATGTCACCGAGGGATCTGTGTGAAAGGTAAAGCCGGTGTAGCCGCGACCGGATTTGCGCTCAGTGCGCGCCAGGGCATACTCCTCTTTGGTGTGCGGATGTAAAAAAACCGGAAAGTCTTTGCCCACTGGCTCAAAGCCCTGGGCGCGCATTTGCTCGGGCGTTGCACCCACCACCACCCAGTCGCGCTCGTGAAACGGAAAACCCAACAAGGCGTCGCGCACGGCGCCACCCACTAAATAAATCTCCACCTGCACACCATTCTTTGTTAGCACAGCGCACAGGATAACCTATTTCCTGACCGTCGAAACCGGCCAGCAAAGTGCTATAGCCAGCGGCAGTTGCTGGAAAATTGCGGGCGCAGGTATTCCATTTGGTCGCCCCGGATGCGGTCGCTGTTGACCAGCGCCAGGTACTCGGCATTGTTTGGCCGATAGGGCAGCGCAATCAGTGGCATGTCGATTTCGCTGAGTAAAAAGTTGCTCTTGTGCTGATTGCAGCGCTTGCAGGCGGCCACAACGTTTTCCCACTTGTCGCGACCGCCGCGGCTGGTGGGGTGCACGTGATCGCGCGACAGCTGCAAAAAATTAAAGTGCTTGCCGCAATAGAGGCAGCGATAATCGTCGCGCCGAAACAAGGCGCGGTTGGTGAGCGGCGGCACGGTGCGCATGGGCGCCATGCGCTCGCCGCCGCAGGCGATGATGGAAGGTAACTGCATACGGCTGGTTAAACCGGTCAATTGAGAGCGGCCGCCACACACCTGGCGCACTATGCCCCCCAAACTCCAAATCACCAGATCGCGAGCATACAAACACACGGCATCCTGCCAATGAATCCACTCGATTGGCTGACCGGCCAAATTGAGACGCAATATGCGGGGCTCAGGCATCGACTCTCTCCTTGTTACACTGGGGGGAAATCCGTGAAAACAACGGTGCGCAGGGTACGAAAGCTAGTGAGGGGTGCAGGCCGTGGGGGCCGAAAACAGGGGCGAGGGCGCTGACGGCCGCCGCAGTGGACGACAGGGGCTTGTCACTTGTGGGGCAAGCACACTGGTTGAAGGCGAATTCCTCCTGTCTGGTTTCTTCAGTGTATGAAATTCATACACAGCGTCAACCCTTTTTACCGGAGCAATGGGACAGTTTTAAGACAAAAAGCCCACAAACTAAAACGCCGCAGCACAAGTGCTACGGCGTTTACAGGATGACCCTAAGTTCCTTTGGGGTGATATGCGGCATCGATCCATCTAACTCCCTGCCATCGTCCCTGATTTGTGTCCTTACCCGCGCATTGTCGGGCCAATGGCGCAGGCCGGACAGTGGCTAAAGTCGACAATGCGTGTAAGCCATTGCTTACAAACCGCTATTTTGTGCGCGGCGTCACAGTACCCTGCTGCAGGGCGGCCTGTAATTCCGACTGTTCGGCGGCCTGCAGGCGGTCGCGCTGCTCGCGAATCAGCCAGCCCTGACGGCGCACAATGTGCTGGATCAACACTTCCTGATCAAAGGGACTAAGGGAAATAAAATTGATGCGCAGGTAGTGCCCTTCATCGGTCTTTTCACAGCTGAGCACCTGCCCATAGGTGGCTAATTGGGTGCCCTCGGGTCGCAGTAACAAATCCAGGCTCAGAATTTTACCGGGCATCACAGCCTCTTCGGCCACAAAGGCCATGCCGCAGGCGCTGATATTCACCTCCCGCACCTTGTGGGCGAGGTCGCGCACCAGTTGGCTGTCTAGCTCTAACTGGGCGATGATGCAATTCAGTTTTTTGTTGAGCGTGCCCAGCAACTCGGCCACTAATGCAGACTCTACCTGCGGCAGCAGTTGGTCGATGGTTTGCTCGTAGCGCGCCAGCAGGCTTTGGGTGTCCGCGGGCTGAGCGTCTTGCTCCTGACGGCTGTTGGCCTCCGCCTCGGTCAACACCCGATAGGCTACGCCCACCCGGTCGTTAATGCGAAAAAAACGGCGTCGCTCCGACATCAGAATACCTCGCTGGGATCTAATTCAAACAAGTACTCCGGGTCGAGATTCAAATCGCGCAAAATATCTTGCCCTTCTTCTTTTAACACTTCGATATCGGCCTCTGAAATATCGGCGTCCAGCCCCTGCTGAATCACAATTTCCACCCGTCGGTTGCGCGCGCGATTTTCGGCACTGTCGTTAGCGGCCAGTGGTTTGGTTTCGGCAAAACCCGACACCTGAAAACGGCGCGGATTAATTTCGTTGTCGCGCATTAATTCCTGCGCCACCGATACTGCGCGGCTAGAGGAGAGTTCCCAATTCGAGCGAAAACGCGCCGTGGCAATAGGGACATTATCCGTGTGGCCCTGCACTTCTATTTTACCGGGCTTGGAACGGAGCACTGCGCGCACTTCTTCCATGACATCGGCGTAATTACCCACCAACTCTGCAGAGCCAGACTTAAATGAACCTTTCTCGCGGATACGGATAATAATTTTGCGCCCCTGGGTTTCTATTTCAATTTCGCCAGCCACTATCTGATCGTGCAGCGATTGCGCCAACTCGATGGCATCCTGTTCGGTTTGCTGAATGAGCTCTTCCAGTTTCTGCTTCAGGCGCGATTTAATTCCCGCCTCGTTGTTTTGCTCGCCCTGTTCGATGTCGTACTCTTCCTGGCACTGCACCTCCAGACTCATTTCGGTAACGTCCTGGGTTTTTTGCCATATTTCGTTGATGGGCGTGGGGTTGGGAATGCCGGGGCTAAACTCCTGGGCGATGACGCTGGTGCCCTTGGGTACATCGTCCACGTTCAGTTTATTTTGCACCCCAAAGGCCTGTGCCATCGAACCCGCCAGGCGCTTGAATTTCATGGCATCCATTTCCGAAAAGGACAGCAGCAGCACAAAAAAGCACATCAGCAGCGCCATCAAATCGGCAAAGGTGCCCATATACGCGGGCAGCCCGGGGGGCGGACATTTACAGTCGTGCTCTTCGTCGGCCACAGCCTGCTCCTCTAGCCTGCGTCAGCCGCTTCGCGCTTGCCTTCTGGCAGGTAGGTGCGCAGCATCGAATCAATAACCCGTGGGTTCTGGCCGCCCTGGATGGCGAGCAGCGCGTCGATGACCAGGTTTTTGACCATGGCTTCTTCGGAGGCCCGCAGCTTGAGCTTATCGCCCATGGGGCCAAAAATGCCGTTTGCCATGATCGCGCCGTAGAGGGTAGTCAATAGAGCCACCGCCATAGCGGGGCCGATGGCCTTGGGATCGTCCATGTTCGACAGCATGGCGACCAGCCCCACCAGAGTGCCGATCATGCCCATGGCCGGCGCCGTTTCTGCCATGGCGCCAAAAATCGCCGCACCGGATTCATGCCGCTCCACCGCCAGCGCTTTGTCTTTGTTCAGCAGGGTTTTGACAACTTCGGGGTCGTGGCCATCCACCAGCAACTGGATGCCCTTTTGCAAAAAGCTGTTGCTGACTTCTTTACCTTCCAGCGACAGCAAGCCGCCCTTGCGCGCGGCATCTGCCAGCTCGACGATTTCGGCAATCAAATCCTGGGGGTCGGTGCTTTTAAACACAAAACTCTTGCCGGCAATTTTCATGGCCGAAAGGTAGTGCGACAACCCAAACTTGATCATCACCGCAAAGACGGAGCCACCCACCACAATCACAAATGACGGGGCGTCGGCAAACATCCCCAGATTGCCTGCCATTAACATGGCAGTAATGATTAGACCGATGGTTCCCAACAGTCCTATGAGCGTGGCTAAATCCACAAAACACTCCTTAATCGCTCAGATGCCGCCAGCCAGTTCCGGGCATCTACCCTGTTTATCGTCCGCACCCCGGCTTTCTGAACCGGGTGGCTACGGCTTTAGTTTAGTTAGGAATACGGGATTAGCATGAAAAAGCCCCACATGTGTGTGGTCAATCCCACTCTGGATTGACCCACCCCAACCCCTCGTATAGGCTCGCACCCCACAGTTCAGGCGCCGGTGATAGGGGCGCCCCGCATCAGCGACAGTTCCCAGGAGTCCCCATGGCCACCCGTAAAAAGAATCAGGATTTTGAGCAGTCACTCGCCGCCCTCGAAGCGCTGGTGGCGCGCATGGAGAAGGGTGACCTATCGCTGGAAGATTCGCTCCAGGCCTTTGAAGAGGGCGTACAGCTCACGCGCGAGTGCCAGGCGCGACTGCAAGCCGCAGAACAGCGGGTGCAGGTGCTCATGGAAAAAAATGGCGACATCAGCCTGAGCCCGCTGGCACCTGGTGAGCAGGACGACTAACCCATGCACAGCCAACTAGCCGCGCTCAGCCAGACGGTACGCACCGCAGTGGATGCGCGCCTGCAAAAAGCCCTGATGCACAGTGCCGGGGCAGACGCCCAACTGCGCGAGGCCATGTCCTACAGCCTCACCAATGGGGGCAAACGCGTGCGCCCCCTGTTGGTTTATGCCAGCGCCCAGGCAGTCAGCCAGCAGCCACCGGCCGGGTTGGAAAACATCGCCGCTGCCCTGGAGGCCATCCACGCCTACAGCCTGGTACACGACGACCTACCGGCCATGGACGACGACGCCCTGCGCCGGGGTCAACCCACAACGCATATCGCCTTTGACGAAGCCACCGCGATTTTGGCGGGCGATGCCCTGCAAACCCTGGCCTTTGAATTATTGGCCGACTGCCCGCTGCCGGCGGCCCTCGCCGTCGAGCTGGTGCGCGAGTTAGCCCAGGCCAGCGGCGCGCGCGGAATGGTATTGGGCCAGGCCATCGATCTGGCAGCCGTCAATCGACAATTGACGCTGGCGCAGCTGGAAAATATGCACAACCACAAGACCGGCGCCCTGATTCTGGCCGCCGTGCGCATGGGCGCACTGGCGGCGGGCGCCGACAGCCAAGCGCTGGCGGCGCTCACCGATTACGCCCGAGCCATTGGCCTGGCATTCCAGGTACAGGACGATATTCTCGACGTCACCTCGGATACCGAGACACTAGGCAAACAGCAGGGCGCGGACCACTTACACAATAAGCCCACCTACGTCTCTCTGCTGGGACTGGAGGCCGCGCAAGCCAAGGCCGCACAACTGCACGTCCAGGCACTGGCGGCTCTGTCGAACTTTGACAGCGGGGCGGATTCGCTGCGCCAGCTGGCCGATTACATTGTTCAGCGCCGCGCCTGAGGCAACCCCACTGTAAACAGGCCCTAGTCATTTGAGACACCGGCGCCTAAAATGGCCGATCCGGTGAATAGCGCCCGCAGCCAACGTAATCCAAACCATGTTTAACGAAATACCCCGCCAGCGACCCGCGACGCCCCTGCTCGACCGCATTGACACGCCGGCCGACCTGCGCGCACTCGATGTCAGCCAATTGCCCCAAGTGGCCGAAGAGCTGCGCCACTACCTGCTGTACAGCGTGGGGCAAACAGGCGGCCATTTTGGCGCCGGCCTGGGTGTGGTGGAACTGACCGTGGCGCTGCACTATGTCTACCAGACGCCGGACGACAAGCTGGTGTGGGATGTGGGCCACCAGACCTACCCCCACAAAATACTGACCGGCCGCCGCGAACAGATGCTCACCATGCGCCAGAAGGGCGGCCTGGCGGGTTTCCCCAAGCGCAGCGAAAGCCCCTACGACACCTTTGGCGTGGGCCACTCCAGCACCTCTATTTCGGCGGCGCTGGGCATGGCGCTAGGCCATGAAATGGCTGGACTGCCGCACAAAACCGTCGCCATTATCGGCGATGGCGCCATGACCGCCGGTATGGCCTTTGAGGCCCTGACCCACGCCGCGCACACGGAAACCGATATGTTGGTGATCCTGAATGACAACAACATGTCGATCTCCAAAAACGTGGGCGGCCTGGCCACCTATTTTTCGCGTATCTGGGCCAGCAAAACCTACAACGCCCTGCGTGAGGGCAGCCGCAAAGTCCTGTCCAAAATTCCGTCCGCCTGGGAGCTGGCGCGCAAAACCGAAGAGCATATGAAGGGTATGGTGTCGCCCGGCACCCTGTTTGAAGAGCTGGGCTTTAATTACGTCGGCCCCATCGACGGCCACGACACCGAGCGACTGGTGCGCTACCTGGACAACCTGCGCGATATTAAAGGCCCCAAGCTGTTGCATATCATCACGCAAAAAGGCCGCGGCTTTGCCCCCGCCGAAGCCGACCCCGTGGGCTACCACGCGCTTAACAAAATCGAGCCCAAAGCGCCGGTGCAAGACACCAGCGCCACCAAAAAGACCAAATACCAAGACGTATTTGGCCGCTGGCTGTGCGACACAGCCGAACGGGATGGACGCCTGGTGGGCATTACACCGGCCATGTGCGAAGGCTCCGGCATGGTGGAGTTTGCCCAGCGCTTTCCCGAGCGCTACCACGATGTGGCCATTGCCGAGCAACACGCGGTCACCCTGGCCGCCGGCCTAGCCTGCGAGGGACAAAAACCGGTGGTGGCCATCTACTCCACGTTTTTGCAGCGCGCCTACGATCAGCTGGTGCACGATGTGGCCATTCAGAACCTGGATGTCACCTTTGGCATCGACCGCGCCGGGCTGGTGGGCGAAGACGGCCCCACTCACGCCGGCGCCTTCGATTTAAGCTTCATGCGCTGCATCCCCAACCTAGTGATCGCGGCGCCCTCCGATGAAAACGAATGCCGGCAGCTGCTCTGTAGTGCCTACCACTACCCTGGGCCCGCCGCTGTGCGCTATCCGCGCGGCACGGGTACCGGCGTCGAGATTCAAGCCGACCTGACGCCTTTACCAGTGGGCAAAGCGCGTCTTGTTCAACAGGGCACCCGGGTGGCCATATTGTGTTTCGGCACACTGCTGGCGCCGGCGCGCAAAGTGGCCAGCCAGCTAAATGCAACCCTGGTGGACATGCGCTGGGTTAAGCCGCTCGACGAAACGTTAATCGACACCCTGGCCGCCAGCCACCAACTGCTGGTCACGCTGGAGGAAAACACGCTGGCCGGTGGCGCTGGCTCGGCGGTGAGCGAGTATTTAAACACCCACAATATCGGTGTACCTCTGCTGCCCATTGGCCTACCAGATCGCTACATCGAACACGCCAAACAGGCAGAAATGCTGGCTGCTGCTGGTCTCGACGCCGAGGGCATTCACGCAACAATTGCCACGCGCCTGGCGCAAATGGCCCTAGACACCGCGGCAAACGCCTAAGTCCTATGCAAAAGAAGTCAGTTGTCATTTTTATGGCCACAGCGGCAGCCATGTTTACCCTGGTAAAATGCGCCAGTGGCCCCGCGCCCAGCCAGGTGCAAGCGGAATCCGAAGCCAGCCTGCGCTATGCCGAGCTCAAGACCGCGCGCTTGGCGCGTCAAGCCGGCGGCGCCGAATACGAGACGGCCATGCTGCGGCTCGACGAGCTGGGCCTGGTGGATGCCAACCTGTATGACTGTGTCAAAAGCGCCGTGGAAGACGCGCTGGCGCACGGCGGGCGCGAACCCTTAAGCCACATCACAGCCCTCAAAAAACTGGGCTGCGACCACAAGGGCATTCGTCGACTTAATGGCCTTGAACATTTTACCGAGTTGACCGAACTGCATCTGTCGTTTAACAGCATCGAATCCGTAGAGCCCATTAGCAAACTTTACAAGTTGAAGGCGCTCAATCTGACGCGCAACAACATAAAAAGTATTTGGTCTCTGTCGGGGCTGGACGAATTGAAGTACCTGAAGCTGAAGCACAATCCAGTGCAGGACCTGCAGTACCTGGGTAATTTCGATCGTCTCGAACAAGTCGAGTTTGAATTGACATCGGACGACCGGTGCGACTATCTGGCCAGTATTAAAAAGGCTCTGCGCACCAGCAAGGCGTCCTTGCATATTCCCAGCCGGTGTGTCGATGAGTACGGCGAACCTGCCACTATCAGCGACTTTGAATAACCGCAGCTTTAATGAACTGTGCGCGCCAATTACGGCACATTTTTATCGCGCTCAGCGCTAAAGTTTTTTGGCAGCAGGGACGCGCGCAACCAATAGTCCAGTAGCACCCCGAGCTTTGCCTTTAGCGCAGAAAGCCCCACGGGCTTGGTGAAATAGCCGCTGGCACCGCAGCGATAGGCCTGAGTAATATCGCGCGGATTATCCAACGTTGATAGCATAACAACCGGAGTCACCTGGTGGACGGGATGTTGCTTAACCCACTGCAAAAACGCCACCCCATTGTCGCCCGGCAACTTAACATCCACCAACATTAATGCCAGCAACCGGTCGCCGGCGGCTAAATAGTCTTGCGCCAGCTCGGCGCTGGGCAACTGCACCACTTCCACCTCGGCACAGGTCAAGGCCGACTGAATTAACATGGCGTGATCGATATTGTCTTCCACTAGTAAAATTCGCGCACACGATGTCTGCATAGCCATACTCTAAAAAGGATTTATCACGCGCGCGCTGGCACTGACGGCCTAACAATAGGCGGCACCGCGCGTGTATTAACTAGAAATACAATTCTTGCCCTGCCGCTTGGCGTCGTATAACTGCTGGTCGGCTCGCTCGAGCAATCGCTGAACCGACTCGCCTGCGCTCTGTACCAGCCCGCTGCTGACAGAAAGTTCCAAAGCGATAGCGCTATCTTGCATCGGGTGGTGCGCTAAATACTCATTCATGCGGGTTAAACACTGCTGGGCATCTTCGGCGCAGGTTTTTGGAAATATCAGTAGAAATTCGTCGCCACCGAGGCGCGCGGCAATGTCGTCATCGCGCTGCACCGTCGTCATGGCGGAGGCAATGTGTTTAATTGCGCGATCGCCTACCAGATGCCCGTGGGTGTCGTTAATTTCTTTCAGTCCATCCATGTCGATAATGGCGCAGCTAAACTCGCTGCCGTAGCGCTTGAACTCGCTGAGTAGACGACCCACTTCGCGCAGTGCAAAGCGGCGGTTGTACAGGCCGGTGAGCGAATCGTGCCAGGATTCTTCGATCAGCTGATTGAGTATATTCTGTCGATCGAGGGCGTGGCGAATAATGCGGGTTAACAGACTGGGCGACAATTCGCTTTTACACACAAAATCAGCCGCCCCCATGCGCATCAGTTTTGAATCTATTTGCTCATCCTCCATGACCGTCACCATGACCACCGGCACGCCGGTAAACCAGCCCAACATAGATTCGCTGGTACCGTCTGACAGTAGATAGTCGAGTAACACCAGATCAAAAGGTGGATTGGACGCCAGCTCCAGCTTGACCACATCGCGGCTATCACACTGGGTTAGCGAATAGGTCAAACCCGTTTTACTCAGCAACGACCGCATAATCAACTGGTGGTCGATGGAGTCTTCCACATGCAAAATGCGCAAACTTTGCGTGATGTGTGTTGATTCCGGCACCTAACTACTCCTTCAGCTTGGGCAATACCACAAAGAATGTTGCACCCTGTTGTACATCACTTTCCACCCAGATTCGGCCCTGGTGACGCGCCACAACGGCCTGGCAAATGGATAGCCCAATGCCGGAGCCCTGTGTGCCGCTGGTGGCTCGACGCGTGAACACGTTGAACACCTTTTGATGCCAATCTGGCGCAATGCCCAAGCCATTGTCGGCCACCGCCAGTTCGACACTGCCGTCGTCGGCGACAGTCAGGGTCAATTGCACCAGCAGGGCGCGCACTGGGCTGCGGTATTTAATGGCATTGTTAATCAAATTCGCCAGCAATTGAGTAATGAGTGTTTTGTGGGCCCAAAAGCCCGCCCCAGTTAAGTGTAGCTGGAGCTCGCCCCCTGCGGCGGCCACGGGCTCGGCAAACATTTGGGTGACATATTCGCGCAGCCAATCCAGATCGATAAACTCCAGCGCCAAGGGCTCGTTGGACACCTTTGACAGCGCCAGCAGATCTTTCAGTAACTGTTCCATCTGCCGGCTATTAGCACTGATACGCCCCAGTAGCTGCGTTGCTTCGCCATCTGCCTGCACCGCGGGCAACTCGCCCAACATATCGGCCAGCCCAGTGATGGCCACCAGGGGCGATTTCAAGTCGTGGGAAATGGCGTACACAAATTGTTGCAGGTCGGCAGTTTTTCGGCGCAATAAATCCTCCTGGTATTTGCGCTCGGTCACGTCGGCCAGCGCCACAACGGCGAAGGGCTTGCCCTCCATTTCAATCTTCTGCTGAGCCAGCTCGACGGGGATTTGACGGCCATCGGCCGCCTTGCAGGCGGCAGCCTGGGCCACGCCCTCGGCGGCCTCGGCGAGATTGCCGTCCGGAATGAACCGGCTGAGGGGCTTGCCCGTCAGTTGGTTGGAACCCTCGCCAAACAACCTGTGCGCCTCGCGGTTGCTGAGCTCAATTGACCCGCCGGCGTCGACGGTGATGAGCGCGGTGGGTGCAAAATCGGCCATTTGGCGGAATTTTTCTGCCAGCAGTAATTGTTCGGCCATGCGCTCGGCGTGGCGCAACGCACTTTTGCGGTGCGCCACTAGGCTTAAGACAATGAAAAACAATAGAAAGCTGTCGAGCAACCCCGCTGCCAGTACCCAGCGCGCGCTGTTGTCTTGCAGCAGATCATCAAAGGACTGGGTGCTGTTAACCACCAGGGTCCAGCGCCGACCTCCGAAATCCATGGGCACCCGCTGGTGATAGCGCCCGGCGGCCTGTTCGCTCGCCGGGTCTGAGTTATACAACTGCTTGGCGTCCGGCCCCTCGTCCAGTATTTGGAAGCGCAACTGATGCATGCTGTCCTTAGCCACTGCCAAGAGTAGCCGCCCCATTCGAAAGGGCGCGTACACGAATCCCTGCAGGCTTTCGCGACGCGCGCGGATGCCGCCCGGGTCGGCACCCCGGTCGTACACTGGCACATACATCAGGAAGCCGGCCTGGACGTCCTGATCGGTTTCCTGCACTAAAATTACGTGGCCACTGATATTGGCATCGCCGCTGTCGCGCGCGCGGGTCATGGCGTGCTGGCGCGCCGGCTCGGAAAACATGTCGTAGCCAAAAGCGCGTTTATTGCGCCAGGTAAAAGGCTCGAGATACGTAACGGGGGTGTATACCGGTCGGTCGCCGCTCGGTGAAATGGCAAAACCGTCAAAGCCCTCTGCGCGAATGGATGCCTCAAAGGCCGCCTTTTCCTCGGCGCGAATATAGCGCGCGTAGCCAATGCCCTGAATACCCGGGTAATAGCGCTCGACTTCCAGCGTTTCCACAAATCGCCGCCACTCGTCGCGGGTCACCGCTTCCGAGGCATAAAAAAGCCCCACGCCCGCGCGCAGCAGCCCACTGTAGGTATCCAGTTGATGGAATATATCGAAAGTAAGTTTCTCAACCTGCCGCTCAAACCGGGCATAGCCCGTTTTTTGCGCCTGTTGGTCGGTGATGTAGGCCGCAAAAATACTCACTGACACTGAAATCAACAGCACCAGCCAAGGCGGTTTGGCGGTCAGTGACACTCCCAACTGTTTCATTCCATGACTCAATCCGAGGGCATGGAGTTAAATTTAGTCGAAAATGTCGATGCCTGCGGGCTTTAACTGTCGTCGCCGCCCTCGGTGAAAAGATGTCCCAGCTTGCCCTTTTTGGTTTCCAGGTATTTGAGGTTGTGCGGGTTGCGGCCGGTCTGGTGCGCAATGCGCTCCACGACGGGAATACCGATGTCCTGGAATGCCTTCACTTTGCGGGGGTTGTTAGTCATCAGCCGAATACGCGCAATCTGCAGATGTTCAATCATGGGCTTGAGAATGCTGTAATCGCGCACGTCGGCGCCAAAACCCAGGGCCTCATTGGCTTCTACTGTGTCGGCACCGCAATCCTGCAGTTTGTAGGCGCGGATTTTGTTTAGCAGGCCGATGCCCCGGCCCTCTTGGCGCAGGTAAAAAATAGCCCCGCGCCCAGCCTGGGCGATCTTGTGCATGGCGGCCTGCAGCTGGGCGCCGCAATCGCAACGCAAGCTGAACAAGGCGTCGCCCGTCAGGCACTCGGAGTGGATGCGCGCCAATACTGGCTCCTCGCCCCGCACATCGCCCATGGTCAGCACCAGGTGCTCTTTATTGTTGTCCGGGTCTTCAAAACCGTGCATGTCAAAGGTGCCCCACGGGGTGGGCAGCCGGGATGATTCAATATAGCGAATACTCACAAGTAAACCTCAATAAACAGGTGCGCGCGCCGCTTGCTAGAGCCGCGAGCGAATCACCAGCACACCCTGCTCCTGATCCAGATCGACCTTGCGGAGAAAGCTGTTGCCCAGCAGCACCATTTCCGGATAGCTGCCTTCGATAACCACAGCGGAAACTTGGTGGACAATCACGCCGCCAATACCCACTGAATCCAATTGTACCCGCCAACTCTTGGCCCGTCCCGAAGCCGTACTCACCATACCTTGTTGGCCATCGGTGTAGCGAATGCCCAAGGCCTTGGCGTGCAGCTCGCTGAGGGCCACACGGGTGGCGCCGGTATCGACCATCATCGCCACCGCGCGCCCGTTGATACTGCCGTTGGCCCAATAGTGGCCACCGCCACGGCTTGGCAGCCGCACCTCGGCCTTTTCTGCCGGTTTGAATTGGCCACTGATTCGTCGACTGAGCGTCAGGGTGAGTTCGCGTTCCCGGTAGCGTAAACGCGCGAACTTACTGGTGGCCTCTAGCAGCGTCACACCCTCGGGGCTGGTTTGGCCCTCCTTGAGCAAGCGCACCTTGCCGTTGATCGACAGCACCGCATTGCCCTTTAGCAACCCCTGGGCCTGAATATCCAAGTCACTGGCCGGCGCCGGGCCAGCAAGCAGCAACATCAGCGCCAGCAACCAGCGCGCGCGCCATGCGCTTAGAGCGGCCATAACCACCCAGTGGCCTGCAGCGCTGCCAGTGCCATAACACCGGCCAGGATGTCGTCCAGCATCACCCCCAGCCCACCTTTGACCTGGCGATCGGCCCAGCCGATGGGCCAGGGCTTCCAAATATCAAACAGCCGGAACAGTGCAAAGCCGTAAAGCCACCAAACCCAATGCGCGGGCACCCACAGTAGCGCAATCCACAGGCCGACAAATTCATCCCACACAATGGCGCCGTGGTCGCTCACGCCCAACCAGCGGCCCGCGTAGCCACACAGATAGATACCGGCCACTCCGGCCACAAGGATCGCAACGCCATAGCCCCACAGCGGCAGGTACCATTGCATCAACCAAGCGATAGGCAATGCCGCCAGTGTGCCCACTGTGCCCGGTGCCTTCGGCGCCAGGCCGCTGCCGAAGCCCAGTGCCAACAGCAGGCGTGGATTGGACCACAACTGCTTGGCGCTGGGCAGGGGATTAGCTGGGGTCAAAGTGGCTGTAGCCGCGCCGCTTTGGCTCATAGGGCTCACCTTCCAACAAACAGGCCACGCCACTGCCCTTCACAATTTCACCCACCGCCGTGGCCTGAAGCTTACCGTTGGCGATGAGTTGTTCCACCTTGGACAGGTGTTGTTGCGACACGGTGAAACACAACTGGTAGTCGTCGCCACCGCCCAGGGCCCAATCGGCAATTTGTTCGGCCTCGGCCACTTTATTTAGCGCCGCCGAAACGGGCACTCGCTCGATATCGATCTTAGCGCCTACCCCACTTTCCTCGCAGATGTGGCCCAGATCCGCCAGCAGACCATCGGAAATATCGATCGCGCAACTGGTTAGTCCGCGCAATAATTTGGCATCTTTAATGCGTGGCACCGGGCGATAATAGTGCGACATAAAATAGCTGAACGCCGACTTGCCCACGTTCAGTTCCTGGCGAATGACCGCCAGTGCCGCCGCCGCATTGCCCAGGTGGCCGGTGACAAAAACCACATCGCCGACGCGCGCATTGGCGCGCATCATCACGGTGTCGCTGTCGACAGCGCCGTGCACTTGAATAGTAATGGCCAGCGGCCCGCGCGTGGTATCGCCCCCCACCAGGGCGATATTGTAGTCATCGGCCACGGTAAACAGCCCCTTGGCAAAGCCCTCTAGCCACTGTTCGTCGACCTTGGGTAGTGTTAAACCCAAAGTAAACCACAGTGGCTCGGCGCTCATGGCGGCCAGGTCGCTCAGATTTACCCGCAGGGCGCGCTCGGCGATCAGCTCGGGATCGGCATTGCGCGGAAAGTGGATACCGCCCACCAGCGTGTCCATGGACACGGCCAGCATTTTATTGTCGGGCACGGTCAGCAGAGCGCAGTCGTCGCCAATGCCCATATTGACGCCAAAGGCGCGGGCCGACTGATAGAAGTACCGTTTGATGAGTTCAAATTCACTCAACGCCATGGAAAACCCTTATTTGTCTGCAGTTGCGTTCAGTGTAGACCTAGCGCTTTTGATTGCGCTCGGCTTGCACTTCCAGCGACCGCACGGCAGCGGCCAATTGGTCCAGTACGGCGTTGATAAATTTGTGCGCATCGGTGGCGCCAAATTTTTTCGCCAGTGCCACGCTTTCATTGATCACAACCTTATAGGGCACATCCACCCGATGTTTCATTTCGTAGGTGGACAGACGCAGCAGCGATTGGGTGATGGGGTCCAGTTCGTCCAGATCCCGCCCCTGTAAAAAGGGCGCAAAGGCCGCTTCCAGCTCGTCCAATTTTGCCGGCACCTGGTGCAGCAATTCGTGGAAATAGGGCACATCCACCTTGGACATGTCGTTGTCAGTGCGAAACTCGGCCTCGATCGCATTGAGCGAGCTGCCCGCCATTTGCCATTGATACAAGCCTTGCATGGCGTAGTGCCGCGCCTGTCGGCGGCCCGATGCTGATACGTTCATGGGTTTACACCTTCGCCAACAGCGACACCATTTCCAGCGCCGTGAGCGTGGCTTCCACGCCTTTGTTGCCGGCCTTGGTGCCCGAGCGCTCGATGGCCTGCTCGATGGAATCCACGGTCAGGACGCCAAAGGTAATGGGCACACCGCTGGCCATGGAGGCCTGCGCCAAACCTTTGGTGCACTCGCCCGCCACATATTCAAAATGGGGCGTGCCGCCGCGAATCACGGCGCCCAGCGCGATGATGGCGTCGAACTTGCCAGTGCCAGCCAGTTTCTGGGCTACCAGCGGGAATTCAAAGGCGCCCGGTGCGTAGTAGATGGTGATGTCTTCGTCTTTGATGCCGTGACGACGCAGGGTATCCAGGGCGCCGTCCTTCAGACTTTCTACTACAAAGCTGTTCCAGCGGCTGACGATCAACGCGTACTTGCCTTTGCACTGGGTAAAATCGCCTTCAACGACAGTAATCTTGCTCATGGTCTTTCCTGTAGGTTCACATTCAAATGTTAGTGTAGGGCGCGAAGGTGCCGCGTTAGGCCGGGCAAGAAAACAAATCCACCACTTCCAGATCAAACCCGGAGATGGCCGAAAATTTCAGCGGCGCCGACATTAAATTCATTTTGCGCACGCCGATGTCGCGCAATATTTGCGCGCCGGTGCCCACTTGTTTGTACACCGCATCCTGGCTCAACTGGCGCTGGCGGCCCGACAACATCCAGTCGATATTGTCGGCGATATCCTGCGGCGACTCGGTGTGGCAGATCAGCACCACCACACCCTTGCCTTCGCTTTGCACGGCTTTTAGCGCGGCGTGGAACGTCCAGGGGGCGTGCTCGCTGTCCGACGGCCGCTGAATGGTCAGCAGATCGCGGGCGCTGTCTTGTACGTGCACGCGCACCAGCGTCGCCTCTTCGGCTTTGATCTCGCCCTTGAGCAGGGCGAAATGCAATTCCTGGCGCGCCACATCGCGGTAGGTGCGCAATTCAAATTCGCCAAAGGCGGTATTCACCGGGCGAGTGCTAATGCACTCCACGGTTTTTTCCTTCACCGAGCGGTAGTGAATCAAATCGGCGATGGTGCCCATTTTCAGACCGTGGGTTTTGGCAAAGGCCTCCAGGTCGTTGCGGCGCGCCATGGTGCCGTCTTCATTCATGATTTCGACGATGACGGCGGCCGGCTCAAAACCTGCCAGGCGCGCCAAATCGCAACCGGCTTCGGTATGGCCGGCGCGGCTCAGCACGCCACCGGGCTGGGCCATCAATGGGAAGATATGGCCCGGCTGCACAATGTCTTCGGGTTTGGCATCGCGGGTGACGGCGGCGCGCACGGTGCGCGCGCGGTCGGCGGCGGAAATGCCCGTGGTCACGCCTTCGGCGGCCTCGATCGACAAGGTGAAGTTAGTGGCGTGTTGGGCGCGGTTGTGACCGGCGCCCACCATCAACGGCAAATCTAACTGGCGGCAGCGCTTTTCAGTCAGCGTCAGGCAAATCAGGCCGCGCGCATGCTTGGCCATAAAGTTGATGTCTTCCGGGCGAATCTGCTCCGCGGCGATCACCAGATCGCCTTCGTTCTCGCGATCTTCATCGTCCATCAGGATCACCATCTTGCCCTGGCGGATATCGTCGATGAGTTCTTCTACCGTATTCAGTTCCATATTGGTTCCTGTGTTATTGACCGCGGTGGTAACCGTGCTCGGCCAGAAATGCCATGGAGATACCGCCCGCAGCGCTCGGCTCGGCCGCCTTATCTCCCAATAGTAGTCGCTCGAGATAGCGGGCCAGTAAATCCACTTCCAGATTCACCGCTGTGCCTGCTTTATAGGTGCCCATCACAGTCTTCTCAAGGGTGTGGGGCACGATATTCAAATCAAAGGTGTCGCCATCCACGGCGTTGACGGTCAGGCTGGTGCCGTCCACCGTGATCGAGCCCTTGTGGGCAATGTACTTGGCCAGGGCCTTGGGCGCGCGCAGACGAAAGCGCTCGGAGCGCCCATCGCTGCTGCGACTGAGCACCTCGCCCACGCCGTCCACGTGACCGCTGACCAAATGCCCACCCAGCCGGGTGGTGGGGGTCAACGCCTTTTCCAGGTTCACGGGCCGACCCACCTGCCATTCGGTGAGGGTAGTATTGGCCAGGGTTTCCAAACTGACATCGGCCCAGTAGCCATCGCCAGGCAGTGCCACCACCGTCAAACAGACGCCGTTAGTGGCGATGGAATCGCCTAACTGCACATCGCTGAGATCCAGGTTGCCCGTGGCCACGCGCAAGCGCAGATCGCCGCCCTTGGGTTCGGCGGCGCGGATTTCACCCACTGCTTCGATAATTCCGGTAAACATAATCGCTCTTCGTTAACGCTAATTGGACTCGACACTGCGCGCCAGCGGCCGCGCGGTAATGCGCCAATCATTGCCCACCGCGCGCACATCGATAATATCCAGGCGCTGCTGCTCGGCCATATTGGTCAGCGGCAGGGCCAGGAGCGGGCGCGCGCTGGAGCCCAACAGAGTGGGCGCCATAAATACTATCAGCTCGTCCACCAAGCCCGCGCCCATAAAGCTGCCGGCCAGCCGGCTGCCGGCTTCCACCAGTACTTCGTTGCACTCGCGCCGGCCCAACTCCTGTAGCAGCGCCAGCAAATCGCCGCCGTCGCTTTGTTGATCGGCCATGGACAGTGTCTCCACGCTCGCCACCGCGTCCGGATAGCTCAGCGGTTGATTCTGCACCAGCAACACGGGGCCCGGCAGCGACAGCAAACGACACCCCTGCGGCAACCGGCTGCGCCTGTCTAGTACCACCCGCAGCGGCTGTTGGGCGGCGGCCGCGGCAGCTTCGTCCGCTGGCAGGCCCAGCTGCGCCGCGCGCACGGTCAGCGCCGCATCGTCGTGCAAGACGGTGTCGGCGCCGGTAATGATGGCGCTGCTAGAGGCGCGCAACCGCTGCACATCGCCGCGCGCCTCGGGCCCGGTAATCCACTGGGACTCGCCGCTGGCCATGGCCGTGCGACCATCCAGGCTCATGGCCAGTTTCACCCGCACAAAGGGCAAGCCGGTGCGCATGCGTTTAATAAATCCCGGGTTCAAGGCCTCGGCCTGCGCCGCCATGACCGGCCCGATGACCTCCACCCCGGCTGCGCGCAAGCGCGCCAAGCCCTGGCCCGCCACCTGCGGATTGGGGTCTTGCATGCCGTACACCAGTACGCGAATACCGGCCTTGATCAGCGCCTCGCTGCAGGGCCCGGTGCGGCCCTGGTGATTGCAGGGCTCCAGCGTGACATAGGCAGTTAGCCCGCGCGCGTCGTCCACGGCTGCCAGGGCATTCACCTCGGCGTGGCCCTGGCCCGCGCGCTGATGCCAGCCCTCGGCCACGATTTCTGGCTCGGCACCATCGGTGCGCACCAGCACGCACCCCACGCGGGGGTTAGGTTGGGTGGTGTAGCGGCCGCGCTCTGCCAGCTGCAGCGCCCGCGCCATAAAGCGATTGTGATCTGGGGTCATTCAACGTCTCGGGGATTGCGTTCCAGACGCTCAATTTCGTCGCGAAATTCGCTGATATCCTGAAATTGCCGGTACACGGAGGCAAAGCGAACATAGGCTACCTGATCGAGGTTGCGCAGCTTTTCCATCACTTTTTCGCCCAGCAGGCGCGACGGTATTTCCCGCTCGCCCGTGGCTTGCAGCGCGTGCTTAATCTGATTGAGGGCCGACTCGATATCCTCTGTACTGACCGGGCGCTTTTCCAGCGCCCGCAGCAGGCCCGCGCGCAGCTTCAACTCGTCGAAGGGCTCGCGCGTGCCATCCTGCTTGATGATGCGCGGCATCAACAATTCGGCAACTTCGTAGGTCGTAAAACGCTCGCGACACGACAGGCATTCGCGCCGGCGGCGCACCTGATCGCCCTCGGCCACTAGCCGGGAGTCGATCACCTTGGTGTCGTCGGCACTGCAAAAAGGACAATGCATAGTGTCCATCCAACGGGAATTTGGCGCGCATCTTAACACGCCTAAGGGCCGGTGCGGTACGCATGCAAGCCCTGGGCGCCGGGCTTTATCGCAAACCGCAGCGCCCAATGCCCCGCAGACAGGGGTTAGAGATCGCGCGCCCAAATAAGGGTGGCATCGCCCATGCGATCCAACAGGTCGCTGAATTGCTTTTCAATGGGCCCGCGCCTGATTTTTAGGGTGGGGGTCAAGAGACCATTTTCCGTGGTCCAGGGCTCGCTCAACACGATAATACCGCCGAGCCGCTCGTGGGATTCCAGCTCGCCATTGAGGTCTGCCAAGGTGGCCTGCAGCGAGCGCTCGATGTCGGCGCGGGTTTTCTTCATCCCCGCTTCGCTCAGCACCACCAGTGCCACTGGCTGGGGCCGGCCCACGCCCAGCACACAACTTTGCTCAATCCACTCGTTGCGAGCCAGCAGGTTCTCAATGGGCGCCGGCGCAACGTACTTACCCTTGGCGGTTTTAAATTGCTCTTTCAAACGCCCGACAATCTTATAGGCGCCGTCGGCAGTTTGCTCGCCGCGATCTCCGGTGCGAAACCAACCGTCCACAAAAGCCTCAGCCGTCGCCTCGGGGTTTTTGTAATAACTTTTAAACACCGCCTCGCCGCGAATTTGCACTTCGTTGTCGTCGGCCAGACGCATTTCCACGCAGGACACGGGCACGCCAATGGTGCCAATACGGTCGGCGCGATAGGGCAAGTTAGAACACGACAAGCCTGCGGTTTCGGTCATGCCCCAACCCTCGGCGATGTCCATGCCCAAACGGCGATACCAGTGCAGCATGGCGGGCGCGATGGGCGCGGAACCCGAGCCCAGCAAGCGGGCGTGCCCCAGGCCCAGACCGTGGCGAATTTTGCGCGCCACCCACCAACCCAGCAGCGGAATTTTCAGCAACCGCTGCAATTTTTGATCGGGAATTTTTGCCAGAATACCGCTTTGAAATTTCGTCCAAAGGCGCGGCACCGAGATAAAAAAGCTCGGTTGCGCGTGTTGCACATCCGCCACAAAGGTATCCAGAGACTCCACGAAATACACCGATGCACCGCTGTAATAGGTCATGAGCTCCAGCACACAGCGCTCGGTAATGTGCGCCAACGGCAGATAGGAAATACAGCGGTCGTCGTCGCGCCAGCTAACCTGTGCGGCGGTGGCGTGAGCAGAGGCACCCACGTTTTGGCAGCTCAACACCACGCCCTTGGGCAGGCCGGTGGAACCCGATGTATACACCAGGCTGAACATGGCGTCGGGTGTTTGTTCGGGCAACTGCGCCAAGGGTTCGTAGCGGTTCAGCCAATCGGACCACTGGTGCTCGGCACTGGCGGTGGGATAGGGAAACGCGATGCGCATTACCGAGGCGGGGATGCCCGTTTCAGCTGGCTGGGTATCGTCTAATTTGCCCAGGAAAACCGCGCGCGCTTCACTGTGTTCCAGCACATATTGAACGGTATCGACACCGGCCGTGGCATAGATGGGCACACTGATCATGCCGGCCATCATGATGGCCAGGTCTGCGATAAACCACTCGGCGGAATTTTTGGCAAGAATGGCAATTTTATCGCCAGCGGAAAAGTGACTGAGCAGTCCGCTGGCAATAGTGCGCGCCTCGGAATCCATTTGCGCCCAGGTCCATTGGCGCCACTGGCGATTGACGGGCTGATGGAGATACACCTTGTGCGGGTGCTTTGCAACACGCGCCTGAAATTGGGCCAGAGGCAACAGATAGTCCATGAAAGAGCCTGCCAATATTGTTGTTATGAGTAGGGCCACAGAATGTGCCACACTTCCGTGCGCCAGACAAACAGGCGCTCGTTTTAGCGACGCATTTTTGCGCCCACTTCTCGGGGCAGTGCGGCGGCGTCCGGCTCATCACCTGTCATTTGGGCGTCATTGAAGCCTCACCCAAGTGCGATAAAACTGAGACAAAAGTGTCACACTGCTGCGGCACACTGAGATGCATCCGCCGCCAATGGTTGCACTATGAATCAACGATTTCGCACACTGTTTATTTCCGATGTTCACCTGGGCGCCAAAGACTGCCAGGCAGAATTGCTGCTGCAAAAACTGCAGCAGCTGCACGCCGACCACATTTATCTCCTGGGCGACATTATCGACCTTTGGGCCATCAAAAAATCCAGCCAGTGGCGCCCGTCGCACTCGGCAGTGCTGACCCATTTGCGCGCGCTGGCCGCCGAGGGGGTGCGCATTACCTATGTACCCGGCAATCACGACGCGCCCCTGCGCCAACTCGCGGGCAAGCTGCCATTGGGCGTGGAGCTGCAACGGGAAGCCAGCCACGTCACCGCTCGCGGCGAGCGCCTACTGCTTATTCACGGCGACTGTTTTGACCAGGCCATGCACGCCGCCCCCTGGCTCTACTGGCTGGGGGATCGAGCCTACGATTTACTACTGTTTATCAACCGCGCCTACGCGCACATACAACGCTGGCGCGGCCGCTCATACTGGTCGCTGGCGGGCTTTATCAAAAACCGGCTCGGCAAGGCCCGGCAGCTGCTGGACAGCTACCAGCGGCTGGCGCTGGCGCGCGCCACTGCCGAGGGCTACGACGGCATCGTGTGCGGCCACATCCATCAACCGGCACTGCTGGAGCGCAGCGGCAAGCTGTACGCCAATTGTGGCGACTGGGTGGAAAGCTGCACCTTGCTGGCGGAGCTGCCCTGCGGGCAGCTGCAACTGTTGTCGGCCGATGCGCCACAGGCGCACGCCAGTGCGCCGACACGCGCCCAGGCACAGGCAGCTTAACTGCTCAAAAAACCGGCAAAACACCCCTGAAAACCCGTGCCTTTAGCGCATTGGGTAGGTACAATGCGTCCCTTTTTCCCGACCACTCTGAATTTAAGGGGAGCACGCATGAAGCCGCTGATTGGTATCATTATGGGGTCGACCTCCGACTGGGACACCATGAGCCACGCCGCCGAAACTCTGGACTCGCTGGGTATTCCCCACGAGGTGGAGGTGGTGTCAGCCCACCGCACACCCGATAAACTGTTCCAATACGCCGAACAGGCAGAGGCGCGGGGTATAGAAGCCATCATCGCCGGCGCCGGCGGTGCGGCCCATTTGCCGGGCATGGTGGCCGCCAAAACAGCGCTGCCAGTGCTGGGCGTGCCGGTCCAATCAAAGGCGCTGAACGGCATGGACTCGCTTTTGTCCATCGTGCAGATGCCCGCCGGTATTCCCGTGGGCACCCTGGCCATCGGTCGCGCCGGAGCCGTCAACGCCGCGCTACTGGGCGCCGCCATGCTGGGCAACAAGTACCCGGAATACCGCAAGGCGCTGGTGGCCTTCCGCGCGCAACAAACTGAAAAAGTTTTGGCCAACGCAGATCCGAGGGAGCAAGCCTGATGAAGATAGGTGTTTTGGGCGGTGGTCAGCTGGCGCGCATGATTGCGCTGGCCGGCGTGCCACTGGGCTGCAGTTTTGTGGTGCTGGACCCTTCCGAAACGGCCTGCGCCGGCGCTGCCGCCACATTGATACAAGGTGATTACGACGACCCGGCCGCACTGGCCAAACTCGCCGCTCAAGTAGATGTAGTCACCTACGAATTTGAAAACGTGCCCCAGGCCAGCGCCCGCCAGCTGGCCAAAACGGTGCCGGTGTACCCAGCCGCCGACGTGCTGCACGTGGCACAGGATCGCCTGAACGAAAAGCAATTGTTTACCCAACTGGGTATAGAGACGCCGCCCTTTGCGCAGGTTAACTCACTGGCCGAGCTGACCGAAGCCGCCGCGCACATCGGTCTGCCGGCGGTACTGAAAACCCGCACGCAGGGCTACGACGGTAAGGGCCAGGCGGTGATTAAATCCACCGAGCAACTGGCCGACGCCTGGCGCGCCATTGGCGAAGTGCCCGCCATCCTCGAAGGTTTTATCGACTTCGAGCGCGAGGTATCCATGGTGGCCGTGCGCAATCTGGCCGGCGAAATTCGCTACTACCCGCTGTCGGAGAATCATCACCACGCCGGCATATTGCGCGTCGCCCGCGCGCGCCCCAGCGATGCCATGACCTCGCAGGCGCAGAGCTACACCGAAAAACTGCTGACGCATTTCAACTATGTGGGCGTCATCGCGGTGGAGTTTTTCCAGCGCGGCAACCAATTGCTGGCCAACGAATTCGCACCGCGGGTACACAACTCTGGCCACTGGACTATCGAAGGCGCCGAGTGCAGTCAGTTTGAAAACCATGTGCGCGCCGTGGCCGACCTGCCCCTGGGCAACACCCAGGCGCTGGGAACCGCAGCCATGGTAAACATCATTGGCGAGCTGCCTACCGTTGCCGAAGTGTTAGCCATCGGGGGCGCCCATGCGCATTTTTACGGCAAGGCTCCGCGGGCCGGGCGCAAAGTGGCGCACGTGGGCATTCGCACTGCAACTGCAGCCGATTGCGAAGCCGCCATCGCCCACACACTAGCCCTACCCGGCGCGAAATTTTAACGCCCAGTACACCAATGTGTGACCCGGGCTGCGGCGAGATCCGCCAAAGCCCGCTAACATTGGCGACCCAAACTAAACGGCCGGCCAGCGCGCAACCAGCGCCCGACACCGGCCTGTATTTTTCAATCACGCAGGGACGCACGCAGTAGTCGATGTATTCATGCGCCTTGTTTTAGTTCTTGTTTGTAGCCTGCTCCTCGCACTTCCCAGCCACGCCAACAAACGCCGCTACGGCAATGTCACCGTCAGCGAAGTAGTCAGTATTTACGACGGCGATACCTTCACAGTCAATATACGCGACTGGCCCGCCGTGGCCGGCGAGCGCATCAGTGTGCGCATCGCGGGGATCGACACGCCGGAACTTCGCAGCCGCTGCGACAGCGAAAAAAATAAGGCGCGCGCCGCCAAGCAATTTACTGTGGCCGCCCTGCGCAACGCCAAACACATCGAGCTACATAACCTGCAGCGCGATAAATATTTCCGGTTGTTGTCCGACGTGTGGGTGGACGGTAAAAGCCTTGGGCAGCAACTGCTGGATGCCGGTTTTGCGGTTCCTTACAGCGGTAAAACTAAAGTAGACTGGTGCGCCCAGCGCCGCTAGCGGGCGCAGCCACACCAGAGCAATACGGAGCGCTCGCCATGGCCTACTGGCTTTTCAAAACAGAACCCGACGACATCAGCCTGGACGACATCGCCCGCGCCGGCCAACTGCGCTGGGATGGCATTCGCAACTACCAGGCCCGCAACTTTCTGCGCGATCAAGCTGCCGATGGCGACCAGGTATTTATTTACCACAGCCAGTGCAAAACCGTGGGCATCGTTGGCACCGCACGCATTGTGGGCGACCGCTACCCAGACCCCGCACAATTCGACCCCAACAGCCCCTACTTTGACCCCAAGGCGCAGGCAGATGCGCCCCGCTGGTACTGCGTCGATATTTGCTATCAGGCCCATTTCAGCCGCCCACAATCACTGGCAGACATTAAAAAAGACCCGCAGCTCAGCGAGATGGTACTGGTGAAACAGGGGCGCCTTTCGGTACAGCCGGTCAGTGCCAATGAATGGCGCCACCTAGTGGCATTAGGAAAACCGCTAACGCGCAACCTTTAGCGCACCAGACCCGCCAGAAACTTATTCACGCGCACCATTTCCGGCCCAATAGACAACCGCAGCTGCTCGGCCTGCGATTGCTGGCCGGCGCGACATGCCAGCTCCAAGGCCGCGCAAATATCTGCCAGCGGCCCGGCGCCCACCGTGCGCGCGGAGGATTTTAGTTTATGGGCTACCGCGCGCACTTGGGTGAGATCGGTTGCCGCCGCCAGCTCCGCCCGGTAGTCCTCCATAGAACTGCTGAAATCGTCCAGAATACTAAAGCACAGCGCCCTGTCGTCGCCAAATAGCGCCGTCAGTACGGCCATATCCAGCGGGGCATCGTTGTCGTTGAGCATGCTCGGGCCCTTAATCATGGTGGTCGGCATAGGCACAGGCAGTAGGGGCGTGGACGCCAGACGCTTGTGACCCATTCAGCCTAGCACGCCCACACGGGGAATTTGGCAGCGGCTGGGTTTGCAGTCCATACTCAAAACTCACCCTCACCGCCACACCACCGAAGCAAGACACACTCATCATGACAGACAGCTCGCTTTCTACACTGTGTTGCCTGATTGTCGACGACGATGCCTTTATGCTGAAAACATTGGCATTAGTGCTTAAGCAATTGGGGGTTAAGCAAGTCTACGAGGCCAACCGCGCACCCGAGGCACTGCGCCTGATTGCCAACCGCGCCAACGAAATCGATTTGGTCATCAGCGACTTAAATATGCCCGAAATGGATGGCATCCAATTGCTGCGCCAGCTGGGCGCACTGGGGCTAAACACCGGCGTCATCCTCATCAGCGGCGAAGACCCCCGCCTATTGGACGCCGTGCAGGTACTCGGCGAGCAGTACCAGCTGCGGGTGCTGGGCACCCTGACCAAACCCCTTCAACGGGCGCCTTTTGAGGCGATGCTGCGCAGCTTTAAGCGCCAGCAAAAGCAAACACCCACTGGCCCCGCCACCATGGTGTTCACCGATGAACTGCAAGCCGCCATTCTGGGGCAACAGCTGTCGGTGTGGTATCAACCAAAAATTGAGGTTGGCAGTTATCGCTTGCTGGGGGTAGAGGCACTGGCGCGCTGGGCCCACCCGGATAAAGGCTACATTGCGCCCGACATTTTCATCGGCATCGCCGAAAAGTACGACATGGTGCAACAACTGACGGAGCTCGTCTTAAAAATTAGCCTGCAACAGGTCAATACCTGGAACCAGATGGGCTACAACCTGACTTTAGCGGTGAACTTTTCTGCCAAGGCGCTAAGCCACCTAGACACGCCGGAACTACTCGACAGCACGGTGCGCGCAAGCGGCATGACACCCGAGCAGTTTGTGGTAGAAATGACCGAAAGCGCATTGCCCAAAGACGCCAACGCCACCCTCGACATCATGACCCGGCTGCGCTTGAAGGGCTTTGGACTGTCCATCGACGATTTCGGCACCGGCTTTTCGACGTTGGAACAGTTAAAACTGATCCCCTTTACCGAGCTCAAAATCGACCGCGCCTTCGTCCACGAGGCCGCCAACAACAAAGTCAGCCAAGCCATTTTGGAGTCGAGCATATCGCTCGCCAAAAAACTCAAGATTCACTGCGTAGCCGAGGGCGTAGAGCAACAGGAAGACTGGCAGCTGGTGGCAGATCTGGGCTGCGAAAGCGTGCAGGGGTATCTGATAGCCCGCCCCATGCCCGCCGACGAGTTCATTCAGTGGGCCAAAACCTACCGGCAAAATCTAGGCGGCGATAACCCGCCCAGCCCTATACCGCCCCCTGTTGCCAAGCCAGAAAATAACTGATGCCGCTTAACGCGGTGAGCACTAACAGAATAATCCCCAATAGCAACCAAGGCCTGAACGGCTTGCGCTCCACATCATTCACACCGGTGTTGATCACCGCATTCACACGCGCCTGGTCTTCCGGCGAAAGCTTAGTTGACATATTCCACCTCTCTGCATAACAGCGCTACTGTCGCAAAAAATGCTCGGCAAAGAAAGTGGCGCATAGGCCAGCGACCTGCACACAGCGGTGCCTGCTCGCGGCTGGCGCGTTGGTGTCCAGCCGATCCAGCCGGCTGCTTTCGCTCACCGAGCCATTCAAAGCCAGCCTAACAGTTTCGGCGTTCAACAAATTCCACCGGGTAAAGTCACGCTTAAGCCGCATTAACGGTAGCGTTTTAAAAGGGCGTCAAAGTCACCCTGACGCTGCATCGCCTGGTAGACGTCGGACAGCTGTGCCGCACTGACCGGCGAATGGGGCGACACTCCACTGTAGAGTACATGGGGAATAGACCAGCTAGACACCACATGAAATTCCGCTCGCTCGTAAGCCGTCTGAAATAGATAATCCACTAAAATCTGAGGTGCAATCAACGCGTCGATGCGACCGCGCTTCAAGCGAAGAAAATTACTGTGAAAGCTTTTGGCATTGTCGCGAATAATAGCCGAGCCGTGCTGCCCATCAAAAAGCCCTTTATAGATGTAACCCTGTAAAGTCCCTAGGCGCTTGCCCGCCAAGTCTGCAGGCGAGTGAATGTCGAATACCTCCCAGCGATCTTGCACGATTAAATCTCGCTCCGTGTAAACACTGCACGTCCAGTCCAGCAGGTCGGGGTTAGACAACCAGTCGGGATTACTGAGTAACAGCACATGGCCCCGGCCGTCGCGCAGAAACTCTTCCAACCGCTTCCTTGGCACTTCAATCATCTCTACGGGGCGGCCCAGCTGCCGACCCACATACTGCGCCAAGTCCCAGTGAACGCCGCCAACAATCTCATTTCCCTCCTTAACAATATAGGGCTCTTCCAAATTGCTATTGAAAACTATCCGCAGCGCAGCGTCCGCCGGCTCAGCCTCTTCCGCCCAGGCTGGCGCAGACGTTAATACTAAGACCAAACTGTAGATCGCTAGAAGGTGCATGCTGCCACATTACCGATGCGGGGTTCTAAGAAAGCCTAGCCGCGGTAGCTAGGCGCCGCAACGCAGGGGTTTGAGGATAATTCAGCTAGGTTGCAGAACCCGGGCGATCGACACCCGCCAATAGCCCAATATGATACCGAACGAGAAACACCGCAAACAGTATTGCTGGCATTAACAACAGCATGCCAATCCCCAACAAGAGCGATAATATCGCCAAGGGTGCGCAAACACAGGTGGCAACAGCGGGAATCACCCATCCAAGTCGCCTTCCCAACACCCAGAATACTGCCATCACCAGTAACAGCAACCACGGACCAACCAAGACCGCCGCGTTAACAAGATCATTGTCGTGAAAAACCAAAGCGCGACCAAAAAATATCATATAAGGGATAACAGAAACCGCTATTGATGCTGTCACAAAAACGCGGGAATACACGCCCACAGTAAAAACTCCTTGCCGATTCCACATCAAATTTATGCAGCAATTGCCAACCGAGCGTGTAAGAAACGGCAATCACCATACCTATTTTTACTAGCAATACAAAAATTCCGAATAGAGCCCCTAAGCATTGCGTGGCCACAGAGTCCACGTGGCTAGTATTGTTGGTTGCCGGGCAGCCAATCGAGGCCCACGTTGATGTATGCCTCGGCGGCCTAGTAAATTCTAGCCCGCTCTGCCAAAGTAAATAATCACACCAAATAAGGCTACGAATGATAATGCCGATAGCGCAAACCACCAAAACGACTTTCCGCCGCCCTTAAAACTAGCCACACCCAGGATTGCCGCGGCTACACCAACCACAAGCGGGTCACCCATTCCTACGAACAGAATCAATAAATACCAAACCATAACGTCGCCACTAACTCCATGCGCGACAGCAGGAATAGGCAATAGCGTCAATACAGCAAGGACATTGCACTTGGTCATTGTTCACGACGCTCTATCACGCCAGCAATAGCTAGGCTAAGCATATAGTCGCCACGCCAGTAGCGTCGAATGCAACGACTAACCACGCAACCCTTGATTTATTGCTGCAGCTGTACACACAAGCAATAATGCGCTAACAACACTGACGATAAACAAAATACTTTTTCGCTTAATGACGAGTTCATTTTCGCTAAAAACAACACCATTTCCTTCATCGACCCCATAGGCCACCACCATTCCTATGGGTGTAGCGATGTGCAAAAACAGTATAAAACCTAATAATACAAGAACTTCATACTGCCAGAGCCAATAATAACCACTCAGAAAAAATAGCGGGAGCCAGATATAAGCAAAAACAACAAAAAGCACATTGCTCAACGCTGAGCTCTTATCGAATGTAAACGGCGCTTTCAATGTCCGCATATCGGCAATGGCCACAATATAGTAGACGACAATGAAATCTAACCGCCATTGAACAACAGTAAAATCAAATATGTTTTCGACATAGGTTATGACTGGCAGAGTGATGTCGCGATACAGATCAATTCCTGCCTTTATAAATCCTTTCCACTTAATAATATTCTCAGACAAGGATGCCAAAGAAGATGCATTAAGCACAATTGCAATCACTAACACATACTTCATAAGACCTGGGGTAGCCTTCCAGGCGGCGAGTATTTCCTCTGACATTTTCTTGATCATTGAATACCAACCTAACACTTTGCTGAATCGTAAGAAATCCGGCGTACATCATGCGCAATAGCATGACGAAACAAAGTACAAAATTGCCAGCGTGCTTTAATTATCTTCAAAACCTTGGTCAGAGCACCGGCTAGCCGCATGGATGACTATTTCATTCAAATAGAAATACGTCATTGTCAGCTACACAATAATGATAAAAACCAATGGAGCGATACCTCACACCTGCGCCCTATTAGAAGACCGTTAATCCGGCCACATAGCAATTGCATAGAAACGCGAAATTACTGTGGCGATGGAAAAATCTAAAACACTAAATAGTATTGAAACTCCGAACGCCGAATGCTCTATAAGCGCTGTCGCGAGACAAAAAAACGGAATCATAAAAAACAGGCAAGTAGCTTTTCAAACCCCTTTCTCTATACTCTGGCATCTACCCCTCTATTAATTTGCACTCAGGCCCAATGTAATTCACCCTATCCCCACGGTCCTTTTAACGGCCGAAAGGTAGCGGCGAAACCGCTGAATTACAGTTGGACAAGCGGCACCAGCGCGCACACAAGAAAAATGGCCAACCAATTGCGGATTCATGATGGCGTCCATTGCTTGCATATTCATAAGCCCACCCATCAACTGCATGCAGACCTACACCTTCTAATATTTCTATTCGAAATTCTACGTTATCAGACACGTGTAGTTTAGCGGCCTGCTTGGCATCTTCGGATGTCGCATGGTAAGAGATAGCGCTACCTACAAAGAGTCTACAAACCCCTTTAATCATTTTCTATTCAACGCTTGCCTAAACGACTCGCGACATGTTTCAAGACATCTCGCAATAGTTTCCAAGTGACGATATTGAGCTATATGCTTTGCGTTAGCCCCAACACCATTAGCGTTACCTACCAACACTTAACAAGCTATCAAAATTAGCTTCTTTAACAGAAAATATAGAACCATCAATTACTAATGTTTCACCATCGTAGGTTGGAACTAAGACTGCAGAAATCCTAAATTTTGCAATTCTATTGGTGCGATCGATATCAAGAACCTCCAATTTTAACATGGACTCCTCCTTCCCCCATTGGCTTAAGTATTCGATCCCGTCCCAAACCCCCTCCAACATTATACTTGGATCATTATTTTTTTGATTTACAATAACATTTCCAGTAACTAAGTAATCTCTTGGCACACCAATCATTAAGCGGTTCAAGATGTCACCTTTTTGGTTTAGATCTATCCGAACAACATCCTTGCCATTAAAGATATTCTCTTCATTTGAAATAGGGGATACTTCACTTACGTCCCCATAAACATAATTGTCCGAATTAGAACAAGAAAATAAAAAAGTAAGCAGAACAATAAAAATAACTTTTAATAGACTTGGCATATCCCTCTCCAATTAAAGCACAACGACTGAACAATAGGCGTGGCCTGCTAGTGCCTTGATTATCTCACTTAAAACCTGATAGCAGATGATTTAACCATCACGCTAACTTTTGTCATGACCTAGATCTAGGTAAGCGATTATATAGCCGTATTGTTTATCGGTGAGCTGACCTTTTCTATGCAATGACTTGGCCAAATCGAAACTCCAGCTATAGCCGCTTGGTGGTTCAGGTACAGATAAATCCAACTCCAACAATGCTATCCGTACAAGGATCAGAAATGAAGAGCACTTTCATTCTATAGCCTGACGCATCGTCAAATCGCTCGAAATCATAGAGCTTTAACGAAACGCTCTGGCTTACATGTATTTTGGCTTCTCTCATACTATTGCAAACTGCTAACGCCCGTGACAGCCGAGAGCGCTAGCGAGTCGGCTGGTTGCGTTTGTTAAAGTGCGACACTGGCACTTACTACGAAGTGCTTTGCGGAGCGCCAGCGATGCCACACTTGATTAATTTTACCCGCAACAATTCCATACTTGATGGCTGCTGGGAGTTTGTTCATTTTCTTTTTATACGAAAAGAAAACGAACCAAAAGAAACGCACCCCGGCTACGCGCCCTATCGGGCTCGTTCGCTCCAGTCGAATTTTAGGGGTCGCGAAAA
>NZ_JBTUOC010000006.1:0-43092 GCF_058345725.1 Simiduia sp.
CTTCGCCGGTCTGGAAAATGCCAGCGGCAGCAGCAGTGTGTTAACCGGCTCGGCAGCGGTCGACAATTTTGCAGTAAACACCGACGGTACAGTCGCGGGTAATAGCATTCGCTTTAGTGGCATCAGTATTGTGAATGCCGGTGCTGACAACGATACGGTGACGGGCAAATCGGGCAGCAGCTGGCTGCTGTTGGGTGGCAATAGTGCCCAAAGCGACACCGTGACGTTCAATGAGGTCGAGTTCCTGACAGGTGATGCAACGTCACTCACTGTCACCAACTCCAGCGATACACTCGACGTACAGGGCGTTGGTGTTGTTCAGGTATTGGGCATGGAGGTCAGATCTTCTGCGGCTGGTGGTCTAGTGCTCGTGGATATGTCTGGCGGTGATGCAGACAGAGTGCGCGCGCGCGCCGGTCAAAGTTTTGAATTGTTGGATGGATTACACAGAGTTCGAACCGACGGGATTGAGTTTTTAAGCGTAGAGCACGCCGAGAATGGTGGGATCATAGGCAGCGATGGTAACGGACTCTATGAAGTACTCGGGGATAAAAGAATTTCCGCAAATGGTATCGAATTTAACGATGTTGTCTTCTTAAATGCTGGTGATGGTTATGACACGGTAACGGGCTATACCGATACAGAGTGGAATATAACCGGCACTAAGTCGGCCGAGAATTTTGGAATCGTTTTCTCAAATGTTGAATACCTAAACAGCTCCGCCACGCACATTAATGGCACTGACGGTGTTGATAACTTTGTATTGACTGGTGCCAATTCGCTACAAGTTGCAGGTTTGGAAGTGGCATTCACTAACGGCTTGGTGAGTATCGACGGAGGTTTGAGCGACGATACGTTTACCGGGTTGGCCAATACGGTATACGGTTTAAATAGCGATTACAGTGCTGTTAGCGCCAGCGGAATATCGCTCGTTAATATTGCTGAGTTTACTCAGGGCCAGTTGCTTGGTCGTACACTTGCCGACAGCTTTACAGTGTCAACTTCCGGCCAGGTTTCTATCGGTGGCCTAGTGTTTAATGGATTGACCAGTCTCGATGGTAATGGCAGCGGAAATACTGTGTTGTTTGAGGGTGCAGACTCCCTCCAAATTAATAATACGGGATGGGTGACTTACACAACCGCTCAGGATCTTGTGATTTCCGATGTTCAAGCTTACTCGGGTGTTATTGATGCCGTGGCATTGAACTCCGATGTTACCAGCGTAAATATTGCGGCAGACGGGCAGCTTGATGTGGCAGGCGTAACGCTATCCTCATCGGCCAATCCACTGACCTTAAACGTCACGAGTGTCGACACACTCCTGGATTACAGTGCTGTACCGGTCACTGTTGGGGATACCGTCGGTGTACTCGAATCTAACGGGTTAACTGCACGCAATGTAGCGCAGGCCCGAGTGAATTCGTTGCAGGGTAAGAATTCAGTATCCTTAAGTGTGGCAGCTGACGGCACGGTATCTGTGGCTGGCATTGAAATTGTGGGGGTAGACAATTACGACGGTACTGCAAGCACCGACACCATTGCGGGGGGCGATCTCTCCCTGTTAGGTGACACAGGCAGCTTGGCCTTTAGCGGTGTGACGTTTACGGGCGTTGAGTCAGCGACAACCTCCACGGGCAATGTTTACGGTTCAGCGGGCTCAGACTTCGCGACCTTTAATACCAATGGTTCGATCACAGGCAACGGCATCGTTTTGAGTGCTTCGGCGACCGGCGGTTTCAGCCTTGTTGATCTGGGCTTAGGTGAAGATCATGTCACCTTAGTGAGTGGTGCCGCGCAGTTGAGCGCTGACAATCAAGCATTCAATGCTGGCACTACCCTGGTTCGAGGCGTCGACACAGCGACTGTGGCCACAGTACAAAGCACTACCGATACACCCTTTGACTACCTTGCGCAACACAGTGTAAGGGCGCGCAACATTACCTTTGACGGTGTCAGTGCCATCGTCACTTCACTCGGCTCACTCACAGGCGCCGCAAGTGTGCAGCTGCGCACTGATGGATCTATCGATGCGGGTGGCATGCATTTTTCTGGCTTGAATAGGGTATACGCCAACAGCCTGACGTTATCGGCGCTTGATGATTTAGTGAATGTGGATAGCAGCGGCGAGGTATTAACCGGCGGCGTGAGCTTCCTGGGTCTTGCCGAGCTGGATACCGGTGACGGTATTGATCACGTGCAGGCAGCATCGAGCAGTCAGTGGCAAATAACGTCGGGCGCAGCCGAGGTTAACCTGGGCAGCTTGGGGGTTTCCGGCGCGGAAATATTGTCGGGTGCAGAAGCCTTGGAGAGTCTCGTTGATAATCAACAACTGACGCTGTCTGCCAACGGCGAACTCACTGCGGGAAGCCTTACAATTCGCGATCTCGTAAATATTAATGCCTTGGGCGCTAATAGTGCGGTGCAGAGTTATGCGGGAACCGAATGGCAGCTCGCAGCTAATGCGACTCAGGTTACCGGCGGCGGCAAAACTTTTACGGGCTTTGCACTTTACCAAGCCGACGCGGCCACACTGCTGTCGGCGGCAGATAGCGATGAAGTGTTTGCGGTCAATGCGGCTGCCAGCCAGGTGGATGTCGGAGCGCTGGCGTTCAGTGGCGTGACCTTGCTCCAAGGGCAGGCGGGCGACCAGCTAAGCGTTGCGAATAATACCGCCATTCAGCTAACAGCGGTGGATTCGACCTTTAGCCTGGGCGATTTAAGCGTGCAAGGCATTCGGTCGGTGACGGGGTCGTCCATAGCATTGCAAGGTACTGAAGCGGCGGACACCTTTGCCTTAGCTGCAGGCGACAATAGGATTGCCGCCGGTGGAGTGCAATTTACGGGCGTCACAACGGTGGATGCCGGGGCCGGACAAAACCTTCTGGTTGGCAATGCTGAAAGTCGGCAGTACGGCCTTAGCGAAACGGCACAATTGAGTGTTGCAGGCATTTCGCTGAGTGGTATTCGCGAAGTACAGGCGCAAGGTACCAGCGATGTCGTATCAGCAAACGGTGCCAGCTGGCACGCGCAATCTGCCGGGAATGCGCTAACAAATAATGCCAGTCAGGCAAACATTGGCGATGTGTCTGTTTTATTTACGGGCATCGAAGCCATTGAGGGCACTGGCTCACTGTACGGCGCAGACGCCGGCACGCTGTATCAATTCAGTGACTTAAATACACTGCTGTACGGCAATATTACCTACAGTGACGTGAGTCAATTGAATGCCGGTGCCGGCGCAGACACACTGCAGGCCGCTAATTCTGACACTCAGTGGAATCTCAGTAGCACCGGCAGTGTGGCCACCAGCGGTGGTCGAAGTTTAACCTTTAGCGGTTTTGAAACGCTGGAACTCGGCAGCGGCGTTGACTCGGTAACACTGGCCAGTGGCAGCTTTTCCCGCATAGCCACCGGTGCAGGTGCCGACCAGGTACAGCTGGCCGGAGGTGCCCTGGGCACCTTAAATCTCGGTGCGGGCGATGACTATTTGGTCGTTGTAAATAATGCTTTGGCGCCAGCCAGTTTCACGGGTGATGCTGGAAGTGACACGCTGTTGTCGGAGGGTGGCCTAGCCTGGTCTTTGGTTTCCACTGAGGGTAATAACACCCTTGGTGGCTACAGCTTTACGGGCTTTGAATCCCTATTGGACTCCTCGACGGCGGTGCAAGTCGCCACGCTGGCGGCAAGTACATTCAGTGGTAAATCGCTTGCCTCCGGGGGCATGACGCTGGTGTTCGATTCGGCCAGTAGCTTGAATATGACGGCTAACGCCAGTGGCGCAAATGCCGTTAGCGGCAACCTCACAGTGGATGCGTTTACGCTGGCCTCTGCGGGCGATGTCAATTTGACACTGGCCGCCAATGCGATCGAAATATCTCCCACCGTTGGCGCAATAAACGTCGAGCTCGGTATTCAGGGCGATACCACCGTGAAAAGCATTAACGCCGGCAGCGGCAGCATCTTGCTGAAGAGCACAGAGCCAGGTTCGCTGTACTTTGAAGCGGGCAGGGAGAATTTAATCGCGAGCAATGTACAGCTGGGTACTAACGCAGAGCCCTTCCTGGCCATTGGCGACGAGCTAAACCCTGCGGTAATTCGGGCACAGAACAACGTGAAGTTTGTGTCGTTGAGCTACGTAGAGCCGCTTTACGTGGGCTTTATTCCCACCACCACCAGCTTTACGGGTAACCGGATTGAATCGGTATACGGCGCGCAGGCGGCACAGGGTGTGAAAAGCGCTGTGCAAACGGCGGTAGAAGATTTTGCCCAGGTAGACCCCGCCATTTTTGAAGCGGTTAGCCCCTATAGCGCCAGCGCCAATGCTCTCGGCGGCGGCGAGTTTCGCCTAGTCGCCGGTGTATTGTTGCCGGCGGACGCCACCGCAGCCGGTGACTCAGAGGAAGACGAAGAAGAGTCCAAGGAAGACGGGGCCGTTGAACCCTTAATCCTCGAAGTACCCGAGGATGCAGTTAAGCCAGAGCTTAAAGAGGGGTATGAGTCTTCCTATAAAATCGAAAAAGGCGACACCTTTTGGGATATTGCAGACAAATTTCTGAAAAATCCCTTTAAATGGCCTGATTTATGGAAGCAAAACCCTAATGTTCGCAACCCGGATAAAATCTATCCCGGGGACGTGATCAAGATCATTATGATAAAAGGCGATGCATTCCTAACCATTCAGGCAGGGCCTCAAATGGCGCCCGATATCTGCCAGGCAGGTTTTGCACTACAACCTATACAAAGCTCTGCAGCCAGCGAGCGCCAAACCTCGTAGGTAACAGAGCGCATCTGCATACGCGGCCGGCATAATTGCCGGCCGTTTTTTTTGCCGCGCCAAAACCCGCCAGAGCGGTGCTATGCTTTAACGAGTTGATCCATGAGGGAGCAGGTGATGATCTGCACATCCCGGGGCTGTGCCCGCTTTATTGCGCTACAAGTCCTCTTATTTTGCTGTACCGGCTTTGCTTCGCCATTGATCATCGGTGTGCCCTCAGACGTTCTGCGTGATTTCGAACAAGCGTTTCCTTCGCCTGTCGACTATTCGCTCGCGCCCAACTACCAGCATCCACATAACCGCCGCGACGTAGCCGAATTGATGTTGCTTCACCGTGCGCTTTGGTTGGGTGGGTACCGCGGCGAGTACCTGCACAGGGAGGTGGATGGCTATTTGCGCATCCTGCAACAGCTCTCCGAGGGACAGCTGGATGTTACCGGCACCAGCATCTGGGATTTTGATGGACGTACTTTGGCGGAAAGCGTGCTGCTGACTCGGCCTTTAGTGCGCCGCGGTGAATTTCGCGTGGGAATTTACACCCGTGAACAGCACCCGGCCTTGAAGTCCGTGCAATCCCTTGAGCAGCTCGTTGGGCTGTCGGTGGTGACCAATCGAAACTGGAAAATGGACTGGAGTCTGCTCGAGCAGATGGGCTTTACCAATATCCAATATGCAAACAGTTGGGAGTCGATGGTGAAAATGGTCCTAGCTGGCAGGGCCGACATACTGCTGGCGCCCTTTCCGGATAAAGAAAACCTCAATATTGAGCTGGGGGGAGGCGGGCGCTTAGCGCCTATCCCGGGTCTTGCTGTGAGCTTCCCAGGCGAGCGCTTATTACTGGTCAGCAAAAAACACCCCATGGCCCGCGAACTACTGACTTCTATTCAAAATGGCCTTAAGCAGCTGGATACCAGCGGCGAGCTGCACAGAGCCTACGAGGGCGCGGGCTTCTTCAATAGTAAAACGAAAGACTGGCAAGTACTGAAACCCTGACGACAAAAGTGAACCTCAAGCAATTGCGACAAAAGTGCTTGACAACGTTGTCCAGTCGACATACTGTCACCCTACCGACAACGTTGTCTAGAAGGCTCGAAGAGGCGCACGGCGGTTGTTAGGAGTTCTAGGTCATACAAATAACAAGTGTTAGAACAGAAGGGGACAGACATGTCTATTAAACTTAGCGATGCGATCAAAACAGTAAATCGCGCCTTGATCACCTGCGGATCATTGGGCGCACTTTCTATGGTGGCGGCTCCAGCTGTTGCTCAGGAAGCCAGCGAAATCGAAGAAATTCAAGTAATGGGTATCCGTGCTGCTTACCAGCGCTCAATGGATATCAAGCGTGACAGTCGAGCCATTGTCGATGTTATATCGGCCGAAGATATTGGTAAGTTTCCAGATAAAAACGTTGCTGAAAGCCTTCAGCGGGTTCCTGGTGTCACCATTCAGCGTCAGTTCGGCGAAGGCGCTGCCGTGTCAATTCGCGGTGCGGGCACCGATTTGACATTGACGACACTGAACGGGCAAAACGTTGCATCTACCGGTTGGTTTGTTCTTGAGCCGGCCCGTCGTTCATTTAACTATGAGTTGCTGCCGTCCGAAGTAGTTGGCGGCATTGAAGTGTATAAATCCTCTCGCGCAGATCTGCTGGAGGGTGGCGTAGGTGGCACCGTTGTCGTTAAAACGCGCAAGCCGCTGGATCTTGAAGCGAACACGGCCTATGCCTCAATCGAAGGCGGTTACGCCGATGATTCTGAGTCTTGGGACCCAATGCTATCTGGCATGTACAGCTTTAAAAACCAGGAAGAAACCTTTGGCGTGCTGGTATCAGCCGTTTACCAAGAGCGTTCCTTGCAGCGTCAAGGTAATGAGGCGTTCTGGGAGTGGGGTGCCGGTCCCGTTGCATTTACTAACGACCGCAAGCGTTCAGCGCTGACCGCGACATTACAGTACGCGCCAACCGAATCCTTGGACTTCGCATTAAATGTCATGGACATGCAAATGGAAGCCAATAATACCAACTACGCATTGTGGTTGACTCAAGCGGACACCAGCTGGGGTTCAGGTCAGACCACCGATTGGATTGATGGTACCCAAGCAGCAGGTCCGTTGAATGTAGCTTTTTACCAAGCGCGCCCACGTGAAGCCACAATGAATTCAGACGTGATTGATCTGGAAATGAATTTCAGTGGTGAAGGCTACAGCGTGCACGCTCAAATTGGTCAAACAACCTCAACAGGCGGTACCGATTTCGAAGCTGTTTTTGATGACGGTACTGGCGGCACTGCAATCGATGGCGGTACCTATGATTTCACCGGCGGCGGTCAGTCCTGGAGTCTGCCAAACGGCATTCAAGGCGCCTCTCTGTCTGAGTACAACCCCGGCACAGTTGTTATGGGTACCGGCGCAAACTTCAATGCAACGCCTAAAACGGATGATGAATCCTATATTCAGGCCGATTTGGAATTTGATGTGAATGCGGGTCCGCTGACCTTTATTAAAACAGGTTTCCGTTACGCAGAGCATGAGACAACCAGCCGTCAGTTCATCTTTGACCAAGATCCAAACGCGAGCTTGTCATTAGATACGAGTGGTATGGGCAGTTTGATTGATGTGGGTGCAGGTGGCTATTCCATCCTGTTGGTAGACGATGGCGCCATGAAATCTTTGGCTAAATCAACCATCACCGGACGCACTGAAAGCCTTGGTTCCTATCGCCATGTGGTTGAAGATAATACGGCTCTGTACGTAATGGCTAACTTCGAAAGCGGTGACATCAGCGGTGACTTTGGTGTTCGATACGTTCAGACTGACGCCAGCTCAATCTACTATGTAGATGACGTTCGCATGACTGAAGGCGGCGACTATTCAGAGGTTTTGCCTAGCTTGAACGTGAAGATGGATCTCTCTGAAAATCTACTGCTTCGCACCTCGGTTGCGCGCGTGCTGGCTCGTCCTCAGTATGGCGACATGTATTACAACCCCGATATTACGGGTGCTGACGATGATCTTCCGTCGAACCAGTTCTTTATTTTGGGTAGCCCTGGCCTTCTGCCATACGTAGCTAATCAATACGATGTGGGCCTAGAGTGGTACTTTACTGAGAATGCAATGTTATCGGCTGCTGTGTTCAAGAAGGATGTTGCAAACTTTGTAACTTTCTCTAATGAAGAAGGTGTTGCAACGGATGACTTGCCCGCGCCAGGATTTGGCGGTAATTTACGTCCAGATGAACTGGAGTGGACTGTACAGCGCAAGGCAAACGGTAATAAGGGCGATATTAAAGGCTTAGAGCTTCAGTATCAGCAATCTTGGGACAATGGCTTTGGCGCTATTGTCAACTACACTTATACCGATGCGGCTACAACCGAAGACTCCTATACCGATGCTAATATTCAGCTGAGCGATAGTTCTCGCCACGCCTATAACCTTACAGGCTACTACGAGAACGACATGTTTCAAGCGCGTCTATCGTACAACTGGCGCTCGGAGTATATGATTCGCGAAGCAGGTTCATACGGTAATCGTTTGCACGATGACTTTGGGTCATTGGACTTTAGTTCAGCGTGGCATGTTACCGAAGATATCGACTTGAAATTGGATGTGGTCAACTTAACTGGAGCGTCATCAAAACAGTTTGGTAATAACAACTATCCAACGAGTTACAGTGGTTTTGCCCGTGGCTTCCCTCTCTATGAATACGAGCAAGCCCGTCGTTTGATCCTCGGCGCAAGCATGAAGTTCTAAGCGATTGGATTCTGTAAGGGGTGGATTATCCACCCCTTTTTTTTGCAAAAAATATAGGGTATTGATTGGAGAAATATTATGTTGAGCCAATGGGTTCCTTTATCTGAGCAAGCTCACAGCCATATGAAGCTAAAGTCGGGTCTTTGTTTGGAGAACTATAAATCCCAACACTTGTTACCAGTTGTGCTACATGAGCTCGCTAAGGTGGCGGCCGACTTCCCGGTTATATTTGTAAAAAACGCTGAAACTGGCCAGTTTGAAATGGTAGGGCTAGTAGGTGTCAAGAGCGGTCACAATGCGTATGTGGTTGACGATCGATGGCGAGGTATTAGTTTGCCTCTGGTGCTGGCAAGCGCCCCATTCTCTATGAGACCCGTTGAGGGTGATGATGGATTTGTTTTGTGCGTAAACGAGGCAAGTAGCCAATTTAGCGCACATGAGGGCGATTCTCTGTTTGAGCATGGCAGAAAAAAATCTTCCCTACTGGAAAGAAAGGCCAAGCTAGCCATGAGTTTTGTTGAAAGTCGAATTCAAACCAGAGAATACATAAACTATCTGTTAGGTAACAAGTTGTTGATAGAGCAAAATATGACCATTACTCTGGACGAGGGGGAAGACCTTGTGCTGGAGGGAATCTACCTGATAAATGATTCGGCAATTAAAGGGCTTGGAGATGACCTGGTGTTGGATGCAAGACGACGCGGTTATCTGACGGCGATCTATGCACAGATGCTATCCATGCAACAAATGCCGAGGGTGGTGAAATTATCGATGACAAATAAGAACGATTGAGGCGCATGATGGTGTCAGTGCCGGAAATTCGAAACATCGCGGTAGTAGGGGGCGGGACTTCCGGTTGGTTGTCGGCCTGTCACTTGGCTAAGCGCTACGCCGATGAAGGTGCTGCGCAGGTCCGAATTACATTAATCGAATCACCAGATATTCCAACTGTTGGCGTAGGTGAGGGAACGGTGCCTGCAATTAGGGAGTCTTTAAAGGCCCTTGGGATCTCTGAAACAGACCTTTTCAAATACTGTGATGCGACCTTTAAGCAAAGTATTTTGTTTTCCGGTTGGATGACTAATCCGGGCGAAAGTACGAGTGACCACTATCACCACCTGTTTGATTACCCAGACGAGGGGGAGTGCGGTTTTACTCAAGCTTGGTTGCGGGGCCAGGCGGGTGAGCTTAGCTATGCGCATACGGTTGGTATTCAAGCGCAGTTGTGTGACGCAGGTTTAGCGCCAAAGTCGATTTTGCACCCAGAATTTAGCGGTATTGCCAGTTACGCCTACCATTTTGATGCAGCGAAATTTTCCGATTTATTGAAGCGGCACGCCATTGATGTCTTGGGTGTAAATTATGAGCAGGCAAATGTTGTAGGAGTGGTGCTTGCAGCCAACGGCCATGTTGAAAAGCTGAAAACTGATAGATTAGGTGATGTCACTGTAGACTTTGTTGTGGATGCATCGGGATTCAATGCAGCTATTCTTGGTAAAGAGCTGAATGTAGAGTTTATTAATAAGGGCCATACACTGTTTGTTGACGCAGCGATGGTCGCTCAGATTGGCTACCCTAAAGAGGATGCGAGCATCCCGTGTTACACCAAGGCCATAGCGCAATCCAATGGCTGGCTATGGGACATCGGCCTAAGTAGTCGCAGGGGTGTTGGTCATGTATTTTCCTCGGCCCATGTAACAGATGCCCAGGCTGAAAATGAGCTATTGGCCTATATAGGCTCAGATGAAGTTATCACCGACGTGCGTAAAATTCCTATGAAAATTGGCTATCGAAAGCAATTTTGGCAGGGTAATTGCGCAGCCATAGGGTTGTCGCAGGGGTTCGTGGAGCCACTCGAGGCCACGGGATTGCTGATGTTTGATGCGACGGCCAAATTGCTGGCCAAATTGTTGCCCGCATCATTGGAAAATCTACCAGCTGCCGAGCGACGGTTTAATGATAGAGTAAAATTCGCCTGGGATCAGGTGATCGACTTTATAAAATTGCATTACTGTATTTCTCGGCGGACAGACTCAGCATTTTGGAGAGATAACCGAGAGGAGAGCTCAATTTCCACTAGCCTATTGGATCGGCTCTCACTTTGGCGGGAGCGAGCTCCAGAGGAGCTTGATTTCGGCGATGCTTTTGGCATTTTTCACCGTGCAAATTACCTATATGTTTTGTATGGCATGAAATACCTACCTACGAATCTGAGAAATAGTGGCATTCGAAAAAGCGCTGAGGAGGTTAAGCAGGCGCTGTTGGAAAGACAAAGTCATTTTGAGCGTGGGTCGAAAAATCTCTCAGCACATAGAGAACTCATAGAAAAAATAAAGAAATACGGTTTGCAGGCTATTTAGAACGAGGTCCGGCTGAATGAAAAGTATACTGGTTGTCGGCGGTGGTGCGGCTGGCTGGATGACAGCAATTTATCTCAACCGTTATTTTAATCGCGATAAACAAAGTGTCAGTATCACGCTGGTGGAAAGCGAGGATATTGGCGTGATAGGGGTGGGCGAGGCAACGGTACACAGTATCCGCTATTTCTTTGCGGCTTTAGGTATAGATGAGCAAGAGCTGCTGAATGAAACCCATGCAACGCTCAAGCTCGGCATTATGTTTCGCAACTGGATGCAACCAAATACCGCTGGCATGCACGAGTACTTTCACCCCTTTGAGCCAAATGGTGTCGGCGACGGCTTTGATTTGTCCTCGCTCTGGCTGATGAGTGGGCATAGAAAATTTCAGCGCTACGACCAAGGTGTTTGCAGTTCCTCGTGGTTAATTCAAAAAAATTTAACAGCTAAAAGTAAAAACTCCAGACCTTATACCGGCTTAGTGCCCTACGGTTATCATTTAGATGCCGTGCTGATGGGGCGTTTTTTAAGAAAGAAAGCGCTAGAGGCAGGTGTATTGCATCGGGTGTCTACCGTTAGTCGAGTGGACGTCGCCGACGGCCAAATTACCGGCGTACAGACGGCTGAAGGGGTATTAACCGCCGACTTTTACATAGATTGCACAGGCTTTTCAGGCAAGCTGATTGAAGGAGTTAGCGACTCCGAAAATTGGGAGTCTTTTTCCGATGCCTTGCCCTGTGATAAAGCAGTTGCTTTGCAAATTCCCTATCGCGATGGCGAGACCAGCAAACCCTATACAGTAGCAACTGCGCTTTCCAGTGGGTGGGCATGGGAGATAGATTTAACCAATCGCCATGGTACGGGATACGTTTATGATAGCGACTACCTCACGCCGGAGGCGGCAGAGGCAGAATTGCGGGCTCATTTGGGTGTTTCAAAAGACGAGGGCAGCGCGCGCCACCTCACTATGAAAGTGGGTTGTAGGAAGGTTTTTTGGCAGGGTAATTGTGCTGCCATCGGGCTCGCCAGTGGTTTTATTGAGCCGTTGGAGTCTACCGGGCTGCATCTTATTAACATGGGCATCAAATTGTTGGCGACGCATTTGTCCGGCGAGCGAGATGCACAGGTGGTGGCCAACTATAACAAGGCGATGCGTGGCATTTATCAGGATCTAAAGCAGTTTATTGTGTTGCACTATTGCTTGACCGATCGAACGGATACGCCATTCTGGCGTAAAGTAGGGCAGAGCGCTTCTTCCTGCCCCGGGTTACCCGAAAAACTTGCGCTGTGGCAACACAAAGTGTGCGAGTTTATGGATTTGGCCGGTGGATTTACCACAACCTTTACCGACGAAAATTACCGTTACGTGCTTTATGGTATGGGCCATAGGCCAGACTTACGCCTTGCTGCAGATCAGGCTCAGCTAGAGCGGGTGTTGCAGCAACAGCAAGGCCAAAGCGAGCGTCTGTGTGAGTTGGCGCTATCGCAAGCGAGCTTGTTTCCCATTAAAAGCTGTGAAAACCTCAGTTAAACCGTTGACAACGTTGTCTTACTTTCGTATTGTTAGACAACGTTGTCAGGGTATGAAACACTCTTTCGATGTGGGTTTCAGGATCGCGGTGCCTTGCAACCGCCCGCGTTCTTGTTTCTTTCCTCTCGTAGCTATGCTCTTTCTGGGTTGGTGTCCTGTCAGTCCCAACCCAATTTTTTCAGCTATGACAGTAGAAGCTTGCTCGGCAAACGCTGAACAATAAATCAGAATAAGTGACAATGGCTGAGGTGAATAATGGGACAGGTGCCAACAGGAGAAGGTGTGATGTACCTTGGCATTGACGGTGGTGGTAGCAAAACCAAAGCCATTCTAGTGAACGAAGCCAACCAGGTGCTGGGCACCGGTTTGGCTGGCCCGGCCAACCCGCTACACGGCGTTGAGCAGGCCTTTACCTCTATTACCTTATCTGCAGAGCTGGCCCTGGAGTCGGCAGGCTTTAAGCGCAATCATCTATCCAAGCTGGTAGTTGGCGCCGGTTTGGCGGGTGTGAACTTGCCGGATTTGTTTCAGATAGTCGATCAGTGGGAACACCCTTTTGCAGAATTTTATTTAACCACCGATTTGCACATTGCGTGTTTGGGTGCCCACGCCGGCGACGACGGCGCCGTTATTATTACGGGCACGGGCAGCTGTGGCTATGCGCACGTCAATGATCGCTCCTTGATTGTGGGGGCGCACGGTTTTCCCTTTGGCGATAAGGGCAGTGGTGCCTGGATGGGGCTGGAGGCGCTCAAGTACGCGCTCTTGGCGTCAGACAATTTAGCCCCCGAAAGCCCTTTAAAAGCGGCGGTGGAAGCTCAGCTGGATGCCCAGGGCATCGACATGGTTAGCCGCATGGCCGGCGCTACCTCGCGCGACTATGCGCGCTTGGCGCCCCTGGTATTCGAACAGGCCGAAGCGGGCGACGCAGTTAGCTTGGCCATTGTGCAAGACGGTGCCGACTATATTTCCGCCGTTGCGCACAAGCTGTGGCAGGCCGGACCCAAGCGCCTGTCCATGCTGGGCGGTTTGTCGGAGCGGCTACAGCAATGGATGGACAAAGACATTGTTAAAGGCCTTAGCCCCGCCCAGCTACAGCCGGAGTTTGGCGCCGTGCACTTTGCAAAATCTCAAATTAATAAACTCGTAAAAAGCGCGTAATAATGAAGGAATACGGGATGTTTGGCTCTATTAAGTTTTTGGGCACGTTAGTTGGGTTAGCCCTGTGTGTGGCTGCTTGTGGCGAAGCTTCGCGCGCCACGGCGCCTCTGGCGGCGGCGCCGTTAAATTCACACTATGTGGTGGAACCCCAAGCAGCTGTCAGCCAGATTATTCCCGCTCCGCGCGTATTGACGCCTAAAGCCGGTCAGTTTTCATTGCATGCGGGCACCGTGGTGGTGGCAGAGGGGCGGGCAGTGGGTGTTGCCAACTATTTACGCCAGTTGTTGGGCCCGGCCACCGGCTATGAGCTGCCGCTGGTGGCAGAGGCAAAAGCGCAACCATCAAGCATTGCGCTGACGTTGGATGAGCGGGTGCAGGGCGCGGAGGCCTATCTGTTAAACGTCGATCCCGATGGCATTGTGATTCGCGCGGCAACAGAAACCGGATTGTTCTGGGGCGTGCAATCGCTGCGGCAGTTGTTACCGCCAGCTATTGAAACGCAGGCGCCAATTAATCAAGCCCGTTGGCCCATTGCCGCGGTCAGTATCGAAGATTCGCCGGTCTACGGTTATCGAGGCATGCACCTCGATGTCAGCCGCACATTTTTTCCGGTGCAATTTATCAAGCAGTACATCGACTTGCTGGCGCTCCACAAACTCAATTACTTCCATTGGCACTTAACCGATGACCAGGGTTGGCGCATTGAAATCAAACAGTTTCCGCGGCTCACTGAGGTGGGTGCCTGGCGTGAGGGTACTGTGGTTGGTCACACCTACGATAAAACCTATCTCAACGATCAGCAGCGGTTGGGCGGTTTTTACACACAGGCAGAGATCCGCGACATTGTGGCCTATGCGGCGGCGCGCCAGATTACAATCATTCCAGAAATCGACGTGCCAGGGCATGCCTCTGCCATTTTAAAGGCCTACCCAGAGTTGGCCTGTGCAGAACAAGACTTTGATGTGCAGCAACACTTTGGTGTGTTTCCGGCGGTGCTCTGCCCAACCGAGGCAACCTTTGCCTTTTTGGAAAAAGTGTTTGCCGAAGTCATCGAGCTGTTTCCCTCGCCCTACATTCACGTGGGCGGCGACGAAGTCAAAACAGTGCAGTGGGAATCCTGTGAGCCCTGCAAGGCGTTAATGGTACGCGAGGGGCTGGACGATTATTTTGCCCTGCAAGGCTATTTTATCAGTCGTGTGGAGGCCTCAATTAATAAAATGGGGCGCAAAATTATCGGCTGGGATGAAATTCTTGAGGGCAAGGTGGCGGCCAGTGCAACCATTACTTCTTGGCGCGGTATAGAAGGTGCCATTCACGCAGCTAAACACGGGCACGATGCCATTATGGCACCCGGCTCGCACCTCTACTTTGATCACTATCAGTCGCGCGCTATCGACGAACCCCTGGCGATTCACGGGCTAACGCCAGTGCAGGAAACCTACGCGTTTCAGGTAATGCCCGATGAGCTGAAAGACACACCGGCGGCGAAACATATTTTAGGTGCACAGGGTCACCTGTGGACAGAGTACGTGCGCACGCCGGCTAAAGCCCAGTACATGGTGTTGCCAAGAATGAGCGCACTGTCCGAGGTGGTGTGGCGTGGCGACGACGGCAAAAACTGGAAGGATTTTTCCCGCCGCCTGCCGTCGTTGATCAATCGCTTTGAGCAGATGGGGCTCAATGTCGCCAAAACCGTTTATACCGTGAATACGTCTGTTGCTCGCGAAGGTCAGGCATTTGCGCTGAGCTTGTCGACGGATATGCCCGATGTGGACATCCGTTATACGCTTGATGGCAGTTTGCCAAATCACACGAGCAAGATATATCAGCAGCCCTTATCGTTGCCGCAGGGTGGCTATGTGCGAGCCAGAGCACAGCACCGTATTACCGGTGAGTTGTTCGCTGAGCGCCGCTTAACCTTGGTCGCACACAAGGCGCTGAATGCCACAGTGGAAGTCTTAACTGAAGCCGATCGCGCCTGGAATACTAAACCGGAGCTGAGCTTAGTGGACGGCGTATTGGCGCGCGATCAGATTTTTCAGCTGGACGATTGGGCAACCTTTGCCGGCAACGACTTTGCAGCCGTGGTGACGCTGGCCCAGGCTACATCCGTTAGCAGTGTGAATCTGGGCTTTAATCCTGGGCGCTTCCGCGATTTTTACGCGCCCACTCGGGTCAGGGTATGGGGCTCGAACGATAAGGCAGAATGGACGCTATTGGCTGAAAAAGCCGGCGACGTTTTGCTACCCCCGGCACTAAAAGGCAATGCGCTTACCTTGAGTTTCGCCCCTGCGGTTTATGCCCACGTAAAGGTTGAGGCAGAAAATCGCGCCCAACGGTTTTCTACGGAAGATGCGAAACCCGTGCCGGCAACCTTGTATATTGACGAATTAATCATCCAATAATAACGACTTAGGTGGTTTGATATGAGCAGTTCTATGGCAGTTTCTGAATCACGTGAAGGGACACTGATCCCCATGTTGATTATTGGTATTCTATTTTTCATCTTTGGTTTTGTGACGTGGCTGAATGGCTCGCTCATTCCCTTTTTAAAAATTGTGTGCGAGCTGAACGAATTTCAGGCGCTCTTTGTGACCTTTGCCTTTTATATTGCCTATACCTTTATGGCACTGCCAGCGGCACAGGTGCTGAAGAAAACGGGTTATAAAATGGGCATGGTTGTGGGCTTGGGTGTGATGGCGCTGGGCGCATTGCTGTTTATCCCGGCGGCGCAAACCAGCCACTATGCGTTGTTTTTAGCCGCGCTGTTTATTTTGGGCACCGGGCTGACGCTGCTGCAAACGGCGTCTAACCCCTACATCGTGTGCATTGGTCCCCGTGAAAGCGCCGCCATGCGCATTAGTGTCATGGGTTTGGTGAACAAGGCGGCAGGCATTGTGGTGCCGGTATTATTTACCGCCTGGATATTGACCGGCATGGATCAGTTTGAAGAGCCCGTATTGGCGGCCTTGAGTCAAGCAGAGCGTGAAGCGCGCCTGGCCGAGCTGTCTGGCCGGCTGGTAATGCCCTACATCTACATGGCCATTGCGCTGGTGGGGCTGGCGCTGTTCGTCAAATTTTCACCGCTGGCCGAGTTGGAATTGGAAGAGCCTGAAACCCAGGTGGACGATAAGTTTGGCATTCTGGCGTTCCCGCAAGTGATTTTGGGCGCGGTTGCACTGTTCATGTACGTGGGCGTTGAGGTTATTGCTGGCGACACCATTGGGCTTTACGGGCGTGGATTAGGTGTTGCACATTTTGGCTCGTTAACCTCTTACACAATGACATTTATGGTGATCGGTTATGGCCTGGGTGTTGTGGCCATTCCGAAATACCTGTCGCAAGAGCGCGCGCTATTGGGCTCGGCGGTATTGGGTTTACTCTTTACTTTAGGTGTAATGTTTGCCTCGCGGGAATCGCATCAAATGAGTGAGGTATTGTTTGGTTGGTTGGGCGTGCCCACTGTGCCAAACACCGTAATGTATTTGGCGCTATTGGGTTTTGCCAATGCATTGGTTTGGCCCGCGGTCTGGCCGCTGGCGCTCGAGGGCTTGGGTAAGTACACGGGCACTGGCTCGGCGCTGTTAATCATGGGCATTGCCGGTGGCGCAATACTGCCCCTGGCGTACGGACACTTTGCAGAGGTGGGCGGCAACAGTCAGTCTGCCTACTGGGTGATGATTCCCTGCTATGTGTTCATTTTGTTTTACGCCCTAAAAGGCCACAAATTGCGTACATGGCGCTAACCCTAACCACCCATTCACCTATTAAACGTTAAATTGCTTCAACGTTTGGCCGGTATTTATTACCGGCTTTTTTATTGAGAAAAGTTATGGCTGCTACACGTTACATCGCCCTGGATGCCATGCGGGGTTTAACATTGGCATTGATGATTCTGGTCAATACGCCGGGATCTTGGTCGCACATTTACGCGCCGCTACAGCACGCCGACTGGCATGGCTGGACGCCGACCGATCTCGTGTTTCCGTTTTTTTTATTTATTGTGGGCGCTGCGCTGTTTTTTAGCAGCCAGGCCCAGCGCGGCCAGCCGGTGGCCGAGCTTTGGCTCAAAGTGCTCAAGCGCGCCGGTTTGTTGGTGGCCATCGGTGTGTTTTTGGAATACTACCCCTTTCTGGTTTCGCTAGAGCAGTTGCGCCTGCCGGGTGTACTGCAGCGCATTGGCATCGCCTATGGGTTGGCTGCAGCCCTGCAGTTGCTGTGTCGCAACGCCGGTATCGACAATGGCCAAGGCGTCAATATTGGGGTTATTAGTCTGTTATTGGTGGGCTATTCCTGGTTGCTGCGCTGGTCTTCGGAACCCTTTTCTCTGGCCGGCAATCTGGTTCGGCAGGTAGACGTGGCGCTGCTGGGTGCGTCGCACCTGTGGCAGGGAAAGGGCTTGCCCTTTGACCCCGAAGGGCTGCTGAGCACGCTGCCGGCTGTGGCCACAGTGTTGGTGGGTTACGAGGCGGCGCGCTGGCTGCGCTCGGGCAATTCCTTACAGCGATTGCTGATGGGCTTGGTGTTTGTTGGTACAGCGCTAGTGGCTGGAGCCTATGTGTGGCCTGATCCCATTAACAAATCGCTTTGGACATCCAGCTACGTGTTATTAACCGGTGGCCTTGCGCTGATTTGCTTAGCAATCTTATTGTTGACAGAGCAGCACACGGTGGGCGCGCAGGCCCAGAAACCGCTGGCGATTTTGGGTGAAAATCCGCTGTTTATCTATGTGTTGTCTTGGTTGTGGGTGCGCAGTTATGGGCTGATCAAGACCGACGCCGGTACTCTATATGAAACACTCTACGGCGTATTTTTGCAGGTGGCTTCGCCTAATATGGCCAGCCTGCTGTTTGCGTGTGCGCATTTGCTGCCTTTGTGGTTGCTGGCCTGGTGGCTGCACCGGCGCCAGATCTTTATCAAGCTGTAATCGCGCAGGCCCGCAAGACTGTTCACCGGCGGCCGTTGGGGTTAGCATGGGCGCCTTTCTTAGTGCAGCAGTGTGGGCGGGTTATGTCGGGCTTTTTAAAAACTTCGGGCGTGTTGATTGCGGTGTTAGCCGGCGTGTACTGGGTGCTGCGCTTTGCGGTGCCGGTGCAAGTGGTTAGCCATCCTTATTTTAACGACACGGCCTTTGAAGTGATTGCCCACGGCGCAGGGCAGGGGTTGCAACCCAAAAATACCCTGGCCGCCGCTATGATGGCCAATCAGCTAGAGGCCGATATTATCGAAATTGACATTCACGCCAGTAAAGATGGCGTGTTGGTCATGAGCCACGATGACACAGTGGATGACATGACCGATGGCACTGGCCTGATTCGCGAACATACCTTTGCCCAACTGCAGGCGCTGGACGCCGCCACGGGCTTTCGTCGAGACGAAGGCTCGCCACTGGTGGGGACGGGTATTGGTATACCCGCATTGGCGGATGTTTTTACCGCGCTGCCCGAAGCCCGTTACATCATCGAGATTAAACAATTGGCGCCCAGCATTGCGCAGCCTTTGTGCGATTTAGTGCGCGAGCGCAAGCTTACGGAAAAAGTGCTGGTGGGGTCGTTTTTCACCGAACCGCTGGCCGAATTTCGCGCCGCCTGCCCAGAGGTGGCCACGTCTATGTCGCAACCGGAAGTTACCATGTTAGTGATATTGCAAAAGCTGCGCTTATCGCACCTGTACGATGTGCCGGGCGTTGCGCTGCAAGTGCCGGTGGCCTCGGACGGCATTACCATTGTTACGGAGAGCTTTGTCCAAGATATGCAGGCGCGGGGCTTAAAGGTGCACGTCTGGACGATCAACAGTTTGGAAGACATGCGCGCGTTGATTGAGCTGGGTGTGGACGGCATTATTACCGACTACCCAGACCGCTTGAAAACCTTGCTGCGTACCGCCACGCAATAGCGTTAGCAATTATTTTTAAAGCGGCGCACAAATTCCACCACCCGCTGGCTTGCGGACCCGTAGAGCCCCTCGTCAAAGCCGGCGGCATTGTCCGATGGCACCAAATTTATTTCCAGGGTTCGGGCGCCGTAGGCTTTCGCCTGCTGATAGAAACCCGCCGCCGGGTAGACATTGCCCGAGGTGCCAATTGCCACGAACAGATCGCAGGCCGCCAGCGCCTGGTCTATTTCTTCCAGATACAGGGGCATTTCCCCAAACCACACAATGTGCGGCCGCAAGCTACCTAGGCTGTAGCAACTTGGGCAGCTGTCGCTGGCGTCTAGTGATTGGTGCCATTTGTGCACGGCGTTGCAGCGGGTACAGCGCGCCTTGGTGAGTTCGCCATGCATGTGCAGCAACTGCCGGCTGCCCGCGCGCTCGTGCAGGTTGTCGACATTCTGCGTGACCAGCAAAAAATTGCGCCCCAAGTGATGCTCCAGTTCCATCAATGCCACGTGGGCGGCATTGGGCTCGGTCTCCAACAGCGATGCGCGCCGCAAATTGTAAAAGCGATACACCAATTCCGGATTGGTGGCAAAGGCCTCGGGCGTGGCCACCTCCTCCACGCGGTGGTTTTCCCACAGCCCATCGTTATCGCGAAAGGTTTTCAGGCCCGACTCGGCCGAAATCCCGGCGCCCGTTAGCACCACTACTTTAGGTGTCTTCACACAAACTCTCCCGTGTTTCTCGCGCCCAGTTTAGCCAGTTTTCTTCATTACTGATGCCCAGTTTTAGTGTGAGGTAGGGCAATTTAAGGCGCGCCTGCTGGGTATTGCTCAGACTGTGATAATTGGACTCAATGGCCTTCAGCTGCGCCAGGCTTTTCGCATGCAGGCCCATGTGGCGGTCTAGCTCTGCTAACAGGTCGGCCCGGGGCAGGTGTCTGCCGCCGTAGAGCTTAATCAGAAAGGCGTCTTTGTATTTGTGCAGCTTGGCGGGTTGTACCAGCCACTCCTTCAGTGCCTGTTGGCCTTCGGGGGTAACGCGGTAGATTTTTTTGTCGGGGCGATCGGCTTGCGGCGCGGTATCGCAGGCCAGCCAGCCCGCATCGGTCATGGTTTTGAGTTCTTTGTACACCTGTTGGTGGCTGGCATTCCAGAAAAACCCCACCGAGCCCTTAAATTGCTGGCTGAGGTCGTAGCCAGAGGCGGGGTTATCGGCCAGCAATACCAGCAGGCTGTGTTTGAGTGACATGGGGTGGTGATCTCCGTAGTTATGCAAATTCTTGCATATTGATTGGTCTGGCGCTATCTTATGCAAAAAGTTGCATATATAACTGCCTAGTTCTCCGGAGAAGCCTATGAATGCGCAAACCAAGTTGCCAAAACGCACCGTTCGCACGGGGCGTCGCTATCGCTCCGGACGCGCTGCCAACAATTACGATGTCGTGGTGGTGGGCTCTGGTATTGGTGGCCTTTGCACGGCTGCACTGTTGGCCAAGCTGGGCAAGAAAGTGTGCGTATTGGAGCAGCACTATACCGCTGGCGGTTATACCCATAGCTATGAAAATGCGGGCTACGAATGGGATGTAGGTGTGCACTACATCGGCGAGGTGCATAAGTCTTGGTCGGTGTTGCGCCGGATCTTTGATGTGATCAGTGATCACGGTATCCGCTGGGAGCCAATGGCTGCTTGTTACGACCGCATTATCCTGGGCGATGAAGCCTTTGACTTCAGAGCGGGTCGCGTCAACTTTGTGGATGATCTGAAGGCGCGCTTTCCGGAGGAGGGCGCCGCTATCGATGCCTATATAGCGCTGCTACAAGAGGTTAGTGCTAAGGTGCCGCGTTTTTTTGCAGCTCAGGCGATGCCGAAATGGTGTGCGAATCTGTATCGGCCGCTGCGCAAGTGGTTATTGCCCGACTGCGCCTTTCAAACCACGGCACAGGTGCTCGGTACATTAACGACTAATCAAAAACTGATTGCCGTATTAACCGGGCAGTGGGGTGACTACGGGTTGCCGCCCTCGGAATCCAGCTTCCTTATGCATGCCATGGTAGCCAAACACTATTTAGCTGGCGCCGCCTACCCGGTGGGCGGCAGCTGGAAAATTGCCGATGCCATAATCCCTGTCATACGGCGCGCAGGCGGCGAGGTGTTCACCTATGCAGGGGTTGAACAAATTCTGATTGAAAACCATCGCGCCGTGGGCGTGCGCCTGCAAAATGGCGATGAAATCCGCGCGCCGCAAGTGGTCAGCAATGTGGGCTATGTGCCCACGGTGAAGCGGCTTTTGCCCGAAGCCGTGCAGCCGGCATTTCAGTTAGACTCCTTGGCGGTGCCACTGTCGTCGGCGCACTTGTGTGTCTACGCGGGTTTTAAAGGCGACGCCGAGCGCCTGGGCTTAGACAGCACTAACCTCTGGGTGTACCCAGACGCTAACCACGATCTAAATGTGCACAGTCACCGGCAAGATCCCAATTCGGCATTTCCGCTGGTGTACATTTCGTTTCCGTCCAGCAAAGACCCCCAGTGGTCGCAACACTACCCCGATAAAAGCACTGTTGAAATTGTTACCATCGGCAGCCTGAAACAATTCGAACCCTGGCTTGGCAGCCAGTGGAGCAAGCGCGGCGACGACTACGACGCGCTAAAAAAACAGATCGCCGAACGCCTGCTTGACGTGCTCTACAAGCACCGGCCGCAATTGCGCGAGGCGTTGGATTTTTACGAGCTATCCACCCCCTTGTCCACGCAATGGTTTCAGTGGAACGACGTGGGCGAAATATACGGCTTAGATCACACTCCCAAACGTTTTGAGCAACCGCAGCTGCATACAGAAACCCCAATTAAAGGCCTGTATTTAACAGGTGCCGATGTAGTCACCGCCGGTGTCGGTGGCGCACTGATGGGTGGCGTTATGGCGGCGGCGCGGATGATGGGGTGGCGCGGGTATAAGGTGATGGGGTTGTTGAAGAGCTAGCTTAGGTGGATAAATTATTTATGAGTGAGTTGGAAAAATAAAAAGGCCCTTAGTTTCTAGGGGCCTTTTAATCGATGTATGCAGTCAACCAAGAGCACTACATACATCCTAATCGACTAATTACATCCTAATGGACTATGTACATAGCTTTTGTGGTACCGAACATGAGGCGGTCTTTGTCGTCGCCAATATTAGGTCTAAAGTGCATGCTACGGTGCTCAATTCGTCCCAATAATCGTTCGCTCGCCCAGGTTGTCAGGCCGGTAGTGGGCGAGAGGTTAAGGATGCGAGAGTACGGCGTGTAGTGAATATCTACCTCCTCAATCGCCAATAAGACAGACCTGTCTGTTGCAACCGGTACCGCATCTGTGATGGTGTAATTGAGCTGGTGTTTATGCGCCTCGCTGAGTGCAATGCCATCCCACGTCAGTACGAAAAGACTGCTGTTGCTGTAGCTTTGATTGATGCATAGGATTTCTGGGGAGCTATCACCCATGACATCCAAAAACTCTAAGATATCGCATTCATACTCCGTTGCTATTGCAATACTCGTATAGTTACCTCTATCGCCTTCCCAAAGCTCAAGCTGACCATAAGTTGAGGACGCTAGCAATGAGGTGGTTGAGCTAGTAGCAATCACAGCGAAATCCAGCACATAGTCCGTATGGTCAAGGCTATCAATCAGTATTTCATTGTCGATATCCATAATATTGATGGTTTTGCTGTCAACGTAGATAGCTTCCTGAATACCGTCGCTATCATGATCGAAGGCGTCAACCTCATTTATGTTGTTGTAGTAGTCACCTTGAATTTCCCAGTGGATACTGAGGTCGTTCAGTTGCAGCGCTGAGAAAATGCCATCATAGGTTTGCGCGGAGGCTATGAAAATATCGCCTAAGCCATCCTGGTTGTAGTCGGTGACTATTCCATAGCGTCCACCTTCCCAGTTGTCGTGATTTAAGGGTTTGGCGACAAAGGTTCCACTGCTATCTAGCAGCGTGAGAGTTTGGCCATCGTAGCCCGAGTTGGTGGAACTGACACTGAATACTGCATGTTCAGTGTCACCCTCTGATACCGTCCACCCAGTGCCAAAGAAGGCGTCCAATTGTCGCGTGTCATCTTCAGAGATTTCTACCGTCGGCGTGTCATTTAGTTCGGCTAGAATCAGAGAGTCTTTGCCAGTGGAAGATTGACCTGTGCCCCAGACAATCTCCAGAGAATCGTCATCATCCAGATTGGCAACGGCAACGCCCTTTGAGCCGTGTCCTTGAAGGCCGATGGTCCACTTTTCTATTAGCCCCGAACCATCCCAGTCGAATGCCTTCATGCTGCCCCATTGGCAGTCACCACTCAACAGCTCCATTGCGGCGTCAGCGTCCACATTGGCTGCCTTGATCACACAGGTATTGTTGCTGGTCGTTGAATACAGCAGCGATTTGGAGAGATAGGAGTACACGTGCGTTTGGTTCCAATTTCCGCCACCAACGATTTCATCTACGCCGTCATTATCGAGATCGGCAGCCAATATGTAGTTGTCGCCAAAGGCTGATCCTCTGAACCACTGGTTTTCCCAGGTGCTGGTGTCGTACACAAGTCCGGTATTAACTATGAGTTCATAGGCTGAGTCGTTATCTACATTGCCAAAGGCTAGCGAGTAAGTGTATGTGCCAGAAAGAGACTTGGAAAATAGTTCTATGGGCGATTCTCCCAAAGAGATAACAACCAGTTTGGCATCTGAACTGGAATAGCTTGAGGTGGATAAAATTAGTGCCACTTCCAATTGATTGTCAGCATTGAGGTCTATGAATTGCGCGCTGCGTACATAACCTTCCGTCTGCCAGAGCGTTCGGGCTAAAGAATTTACGCTGGCAATGTGATTAATGCCTTTTTGCGTAACGACATAGATTTCATCTGTTTGCTCATCTACCGAAGGGGAGGTATGGATTCCGACAATATCGCCAAGAGTTGGCATGGCGTAGGGGTACATCCAAGTCTGCAAGTAGTTGCCAGTATCCACTTTGATTGTAAATAGGCGATTGCGACCATCGGTAATCAGGAGTTCTGTGTCTTCAGTTTGGGTAAACTTTCCGGGGATTATTCCACCGTTAAAGCTGGGTACTTCCACGCCTGATCGCACAACTGGGCTGGGCATGTCATCGGCGTACACAGATATTGCAACTTGTTGCGTTTCCCCTTCAGCTGCCCCTTCAAAAGTAAAATATACGGTAGAGATGTTAAACAAGGCGCTATTGCTGGCTTTCCATGTAACAACGCCTGACGAGTCAATCGATGCACCGGATGGCGCGCTGATCAGATCGGCTGGACTTTCCTGCGGGCTTAAATCGGGGTCGAACATTAAGGCTGTGAAAGTGACGATTTCGCCGGCGTTTGCTGCGGAAGGGGCCCCTTGAATATCAAGTGTCGCCGGAGTGTCGTGTATTTTGAAGGTGAGCGGGTCTGAGCGAGTGGCGCGCTTCCCGTCACTAGCAGTCATAATAACTTTTACTTCATCGCCAGCTTTGGCTGTGTAGGCTGGAAGTGTGGTGCCCGTCACTCCTTCAACCAAGACATCATTAACATACCATTCAAAGGTGATGGTAAGGTCCTCTGTGGGGGTGTCATTGTCGTAGACATAACCGGCAGTGATGGTAATCGTATCAATCGTTTTGGGTGAATAGGTGTTGAGATATGGCTTGCTAACCATTGGCGCAAAACCCATTTCGTCAATCGCGACGAGTAGGCTGGCAGTCATGTCGGCCGCAAAGAATTCCTGTATGTCGTCAAAATAGGCACCAATATCGTATTCCCCATCTGCATTGGTGTCGATGGTGAAAGATAGGTAGTCACTACCATAGTATTGAGTTGAACCGATAAACTCGAATTTGGCGGTGTCGCCATTTTTCCCTGATATTGTGAATTCACCTGAGTCCACATAATAAAAGCTGTCTAATGCTTCGATTACATCGAAACGGAGTTTACCGTGGGTAGAGATGTATACCTCAGCATCGATATCTACCTCGTAGTCTTTGAAGCTCCTCTGTGCCTTAAGCAGAAAGGACTCCTTAGTCTCGCTTTCTTCAATATAAACGCTGTAATTACTTGAGTAGCCGGTTAAATCGTCGTTCTCGAACTCGTAGAAGCCTGTCGCAACAGTTTGATGGTCTGCCAAATTGAGTCGTGTTTCATCAAAATAAATGATCCCCGAGCTTAAGTCTTCGGAGTTAATAGTGATAATTGCTCGGCCGTTGTACAGCATCTCACTATAGTAATGTGCGCAGTTATTAAATCTCACCTCCAGATTGCCAAGACCCTGTGTGCTGAGTGTGCCCGTAAGGCGAACACTGCCGCTTGAAAAGCAGTTAATGTCCTTGGTGACATTGGTGGAGAAGCCGTCTTCACTAAATGGAAATAAAAAGGCTTCCGATGGCGGGAAGGGCAACTCCATTAGTGGCCCAACCACGATCATTGCTGCAGTTTGTACACTCTCGCCAGTAACAGGTGCATCATCGCGAGTGCCGGTATAAAGACTTTCGGCATAGCTCTGAAAATTTGTCTTCAGTTCGGATGCGCTTTTGTTTTCAGGTGCTTGTTTCACCAGCTCTTTCGCGCTGGGAGTAGGTGTAGGTGTAGGGGTAGGTGTAACAGGAGTAGCACTTGAAGAACTGCCACCCCCTCCGCCACATGCGGCTAAGGTAACAATGAATAGAATGCTGTGTAAAAGTGCGGCAGTACGCCGAAAGAGGTGATTCATAATGTTCGTCCTTGAAAGACCAATCCATTAGTTTCTTGTGTTACTAAACCCAAATTTCATGGGTTATTTGCCTAGTACTTCTTCGCGCGATACTTTGCCCGGGCTTAATGCTTTTGTCTAGTCAAATTTCTCGGGTTGTACTGACTCTCAGGGCATGCCGGGCAGGTGTATGGGTGGTATTTATAAGTATACGTTTGCTACATCTTCAGGTACGCACAAGCGCGCCATTTAAAGCCTCTGCCTTGGTAAGTTAAAACTCAAAGATATTGTCGAGTCGGTGGATGTCTTTCCGCACCAATGTTGGGGCGACTAATGTCTACAAAAATGGCAAGTTGTGGGGGTTGGGGCAGCCCTACTACCGCAGTTAGAGGGCGCCGTTCGCGTTTGATCCTAATCAAGGGGGCATCAACCTGACGGCGCACGCTATGTGATGTGAGTGATTATCCCAAATCTTATACCAAACTGTTTCGCTTGTGAGCGATTAACTGGCTTCGGAAAGTCATCACATATACCGCATCAACATCGCGTAATCCGCTTTCTCGCCCAGCTGCACACCGTCCGGTAATTGAATGCGCACTTGATGCCCGCTGCCTGGGGCGGCGTCTATGGCGTGGCCTTTTTTGTTCTCGATGGCGGTTAGGTGAAAGCGTTGGTTGCCGGCTGGCGTAATCAATTCCACCTGATCGCCTTGCTCGAAACGATTCTTCACATCGAGCGTTAGCCAGTTGTCTTTGACCTCCAGCGCTTCGCCCACAAATTGCTGGTGCACGTTGGCGGAGTTGCCCTGGGTGTAGTTTTGGTATTCGCTGGGTACGTGGCGGCGGTAGAAGCCCTCGGTGTAGCCGCGGTTGGCTAGGTGATCCAGCTCTTGCATTAGGTTCATGTCGAAGGGCTTGCCGGCGATGGCCTCGTCTATGGCGCGGCGGTAGACCTGGGCGGTGCGGGCCACGTAGTAGTGGCTTTTGGTGCGGCCTTCGATCTTCAGTGAGTGAATACCCATCTTTACCAGGCGCTCCACGTGCTGCACGGCGCGCAGGTCTTTGGAGTTCATGATGTAGGTGCCGTGCTCGTCTTCGTAGGCGGGCATGTATTCGCCGGGGCGGCTCTTTTCCTGCAACAGCACCGGTTGTACTTCGTCGTTGGGATCGAACAGTTGCGGCTTATCCACGGCAATCAAATCACCCAGCTCGTTTTCCTTGGCCTCGTGGGCGTTGTATTCCCAGCGGCAGGAGTTGGTGCAGGCGCCCTGGTTGGGGTCGCGGTGGGTCATGTAGCCCGACAGCAGGCAACGGCCGGAATAGGCGATACACAGGGCGCCGTGCACGAACACCTCCAGCTCCATGTCCGGCACCTGGTTGCGAATTTCTTCGATTTCATCGAGCGACAGCTCGCGCGATAAAATCACCCGCGAAATACCCTGTTTGCCCCAGAACTTCACCGAGGCCCAGTTGACGGCGTTGGCCTGTACCGACAGGTGCACCTGCTGCTCGGGCCACTTGTCTTTGACCAGCATAATCAGGCCCGGGTCCGACATGATCAGCGCGTCGGGCTTCATCTCGATCACCGGCTCCAGGTCGCGCAGGTAGGTTTTCACCTTGTCGTTGTGGGGCGCGATATTGCTGGCCAGGTAGAACTGCTTGCCCAGACCGTGGGCCTCTTCTACGGCGGCGGCCAGATTTTCCAGCTTGTTGAACTCGTTATTGCGCACCCGCAGGCTGTAGCGGGGCTGGCCGGCGTAGACGGCATCGGCGCCGTAGGCGAAGGCGAAGCGCATGCTTTTGAGGGTGCCGGCGGGGGAAAGCAGTTCTGTCATGGGGTAACTCATACGTAAATACCAATTGGGCGCTATTCTATCTGAATACCCTTGAGGGGGCAGTGCTTTGGCCGATATTCATAGCGAGGTAATTAACAGGTGGTAACAGCTTGGACTTAGCAGCGGAAAATCAACGACTACAGGGCATAATCGACCGATTAGTCACCCGGATCGACGAAAATCAACGCATTGCCCAGCGGTTTCAGGCCTTTGAATTTCAGCTATTGGAGGCTGCCTCCCTGCCCGAGCTGTTTGAAGTACTTATCCACCAGGCGCCGGCACACTTTAAATTACAGGCCATCAGCCTGGTGTTGTTCGATAAAGACTATGTGCTGGAACAGTTGTTTGAGGCGCTGGATTTAAAGCATTGGGTTCCCAGGGTGCAATTGCGGCACCGGGAGGACTTCTTCGAGCAGCTCTACGGCCAGCGCCAGCAGCCGGTTCTGGGCGAGCTGGATGCGCTGGCGCAGGGGCGGCTCTTTCCCGGCGCCAGCGCTGTCGCTAGTTGCGCGCTCTTGCCCCTGAGGGCACAGGGGCGCCTACAGGGCAGCCTGCACCTGGCCAGCGAGCAGGCCGACCGCTTTACCCCCGACAAAGCCGCCGACTTTCTGCAGCACCTGGGCGCCATTTTGGCGCTTTGCATTGAGCACTGTGTGGCCCGCGAACAGCTCAGGCGCGAGGGCCGCCAAGACCCGCTGACCCAGGTGGGCAATCGCGTTGCCTTTGAGCAGGATTTACACCTGGAACTGGCGCGCGCCGAGCGCAACCACCAGCCGCTGAGCTGTTTTTTTGTGGATTTGGATCACTTCAAAAAAATTAACGATAACTTTGGCCACGCGGTGGGCGATATGTGTTTGCGCGAAGTGGCGCAAGTGCTGCAAGTGGAGCTGCGCAAAACCGATGTCCTGGCGCGCTTTGGCGGCGAGGAATTCGTGGTGTTATTGCCCGTGTGCGATGCCGATCAGGCGATGGAAACGGCCCAGCGGGTGGGCAAGGCTATCGCCGCCATGACCGTGGAAACCACCGCCGGCCAGCCGGTGCCGTTGACGGCGTCTATCGGGGTCTGCAGCTGGGAGCCGCGCAAGCACAAAATTCCCCTAGAGGCCCTGGCCGATGCCCTGTTGCGCCAGGCCGATGCGGCCATGTACCTGGTCAAAAAGGCCGGCCGCAACGGCGTGCGCTGGCAGCCGTTAATTGTTCAATAAGCTGTCGGTGTTGGGTAACTTGATGCGGTAGAGCTTGCGCCATTTTTTACCGGTTACCCAAAAGGTGTCTGACGGCGAGTGATAGGCGATGCCGTTTAAGGTGGCCTCCTGCGGCAGGCCGGCCCAGTGCAACCGGCTTTCTGCGGCCACCAGGTCGCTCAAGTCAACCAAGGCAACCACCGCGCCCGAATTGGGGTGAATGGCCATCATGCGGTTGTCGAACCAAATGTTGGCCCAAATCAGCCCGCGCGCGAATTCCAGCTCGTTCAGGCGATTGAGCGGCTTGCCGGCCAAGGTCACGGGCAGGCTTTTTAGCGGGGCAAAGTGGCTGTCGCGCCAGGTAAGGGTGTGGCTGCCGTCGCTCATAATGAACGCCTGCTTAGCCCAGGTGAGGCCCCAGCCTTCGCCCTCGTACTGGGCCAGCGCCTGCAGGGAAAAGTCTTCGGGCGCTAAACGTTTAGCGATGCCCTGGCGCCAGGTAAGCAGCCACAGCTGCTGGTTCGCCAATGCCAAACCCTCGGCAAAATCCTTGCGGGGCAAATGCGTTAACGTGGGAGCAAGGCTGCTTTCTGGGCTGATGGGGTAGCGCTGAATAAACGATTTACCGTAGCCGCCGCTGGATTCAATGAACTCATCGCCGCTGATGATTAGTCCCTGGGTAAAAGCCAGGTTGGGGTGAGGCCGGCTGTCTAGTAATTCGTAAGCAAGGGGCACGGGCGCGGCTTGCACAAGACTTGCCATGACAAGCAACACGATTGCCAGTACATTAGGCACGCAATTTTTCCTGGGAGAGTGTCGTTGAGTCGCATTAAATCATTTATTTGGCTAACCCTGCTAGGCGGCCTGGCCGTGGTTTTGCCCCTGTGTATTTTACTGCTGGTGGCGCTGTGGTTTTACCAGCTGCTCAGCAATTTTTTGGCGCCGGTCAGCGCCTGGCTGGCTCCCTACGCCGGGGTGTCGGCCACTGTGGCCGATGTGACCGTGATCATGGGTATGTTGCTGAGTTTTTGTTTAATCGGTTTGCTGGTGAAAACCAGCGTGGGTGCCTGGATTCACCGGCAGTTGGAACGGGTGCTCAAGCGCGTGGCGCCGGGCTATAAAACCATCAGCGATGTGGTGGGCCAGTTTTTGGGGGGCGGCTCTAGCAGCTCGCTGCTGTCTGGCGAGGTGGCCTTGGCGCGCATTTACGGCGCCCAGGTGCCGATAACCGTGACCGTCATTGTAACGGCCAGACACGACAACGGCGACTTTACGGTATTCATGCCCACGGCACCCATACCCACCTCGGGCGTGGTCTATCACTTGCCAGCAGAGTGTGTTGAATGTTTGCCGCACATTTCCGTGGAGGCGGCCATGCGCACCATCATCGCTTGTGGTGCTGGCTCGCAGGCGCTAAAACCGGCAGTCAATTAGCGGCGCTCAGATTAAAGCGTGTTTAGTTAAAGGTTTTCATTTTCACTTTCGCGCAGCGTGACGTATTTAATGGCCTCCTTCACCGCCTTGCGCACCTTCTTTTGCATTTCCTCTTGCTCTTGGGGCGACAGGAAAAAGCTCATATCTACATCGTGCCGGATGTAGCGGGGCGGCAAATGGTTTAGCGCCACACAGGCAACGTCGGCCATAAAGTCTGCATCTTCGAGCGCGCGCTCGCTGCGCTTGGCGATTTCGTCCAGTACCAGGGGTTCGTAAAAATTGTGGATGGAGTCTACGCCGACGGGCAGTTGTTCCCGGCGTCGGCCAGCGTGTAGCAGCATAGGTGTGTCCTCGTGGTAAACCCCTAAAGTGTAGAAGACCTTGGCGGCCGGCGCTTGCCTCGGGCTATGTCGCGCAGCAGAAAGCGGGCCGGATGCAATGCTTTGATGAGTTCCGGGTGCAGTGGCGGTGGCGTGTTGTCGGCCAGCGCGGCCAGGTATTCGGCGCACAGGGGCGTGTAGGCCAGGCCGCGCGAGCCGTGGGCCAGATTAACCAGCAGGTTAGGCCAGTAGTGGGGTGCGCGCGGCACGGCGGCGCGGGCATTGCGCGCGAGCGGCGCGTACACCTGGGTCATGGCTTCGGCATCGGCAAGCGGGCCGACAATGGGCAGGTAATCGGGGGTTGTGCAGCGAAACCCTACCTTGCCGTCGGTTGGCTGCAGGCTTGCTGTTGGCAGGTCGGGCAACAGACCTTCTAGCTGCTGCAGGTTTTCGCGATGGTCGGCATCGGTCACCGCCGGGTGGGTGTTCTTGAGTGTGAAGGTGGCGCCCAGGCTGTGTTGCCCTTGATAGGCCGGCGCCAGGTAACCCTCGCGGGTAATCACGCAGCGCAAATCGCGGAGCGGCGCACGGCTCGGCACCTGTGTCACCTGGCCGCGAATGCTTTTTAAGGGCAGGTGGCTCAGCTGCTCGAACTGCGCGGCCTGATAGGCGCAAGCCACCACCAGTAAATCGGCGTCTAGGGTTGCGGCCTGGTCTGAGACCAGGCGCCAGCGATCCGCTGGCAGCGGCACTAGTTGCGTGGCGCGCCAGTGAAAGTGGCAGTGGATGCCTGGGTGATCGAGCAACCAAGTGCACAGTGCGGGTGGATTTAACCAACCTGCCTGCGGTAAAAACAAGCCGCCGTTGGCCACCGGCAGCCCGGCCAGGGCGCTGGCCTCTTCGGCAGAAACCCAGCGGGCCTGAGTGCCGGGTAGCGGCGTGCTGGCGGCTTGTTGATGAGCGTCGTCACTTGCGCCTGCGCTTAATTGCAGCACGCCGCAAGCCGCGCCCTGTTCAGGGTGTTGCGCCCAAAATGCCTGGTAGGCCTGTTGGGCGTAATTGAGCGCGGCCAAATTGAAGCGCCCCTGCGGGTGGCGCTTGGGCGAGAGCTTGGCGTATACCACGCCCTGCGCATTGCCCGAGGCGGCCGTGGCGGGGCCGCTGCCGGCGTCGACCACGGTGACCTGCCAACCGCGCGCCGCCAGTGCGCGGGCGGAATGACAGCCGGCAATACCGGCGCCAATGACCAGTGCGTGTTTGCCGGCGGGGCGGCAGTGGGTGAGCTGCCAGGGCGTGCTGGGGCGCCCGTGTGTGGGTGGGGCGACGTCTGCTTTGGATTCGGGCCGGCCCGTAAAGCTGGCAGTGAGCATTTCGCGCTTGCGCCCAAAGCCGGGGGCTTTTTGGGTGGCAAAGCCGGCGGCGTTAAGGCCACGGCGCACCAGGCCGGCGCTGGTAAAGGTGGCCAGTGTGGTGCCCGAGTGCGACAGCTTCGCCATGCAGGTAAAGAGCGCGGGCGTCCACATGGCGGGATTTTTGGCCGGCGCAAAGCCATCTAAAAACCAGGCGTCAACCTGACAGCGCGGAGCAATAAAATCTGGGTGCTGGTGGTGTAAGCAGTGGCCGAGGCCGCGGGTGGCATCGTCGATAATCAGGGTCAGACGGATGCGACCACCGGCCAGCGAAAGCGCATATATTTCATGTTCCAGATGTTCTGGGTAGACGGCCAATAACGACTGGGCATGGGCTTCGAGCGCGGGCCAAAGGGAGAGTGCCTGTTGCAGTTCGGCTTTATTCAGCGGGTACTTTTCGACACTGAGGTAGTGCAATGTAGCCGTGGCTGGGGCTGTGGTTAGCCACAATTCCATCGCCGCTAAAAAATTCAGGCCGGTGCCGAAACCTGTTTCTGCCACAGTGAAGTGGTCTGCGTTTGCCAGTGCCCGCCAGCGCTCGTCTAAATGGTTGTGCTGTAAAAACACATAGCGGGTTTCTGCCAAACCGTCGGCTTTGGAAAAGTAGACATCGTCAAAACGCGCGGAATAGGGCAGGCCCGCTTGCCACTGCAAGTTGCTTTGGTTGGCGGTTTCAGTGTGCGCGGTGATATCTTTGTCGGCGTCGGAGGCGTCGGGTGTGTGCACGGATCGGAGTTTTCCTTGACGGGGTGATCAGTATGTCATTTTCAATGTGGGGAAAGGCTGTAATTTTTCGTCCAATAGGTTAGATTCTGACACCATAAGGTCGCCGTGCAAGGCGCCGTTAACAATAACTGAGTGATCTTTGGACCCATTATGACTTACCCCTTGATTGTTTCGCCCCTGTACATCGCACTGTGCGGTTTGTTAATTCTGGTGCTCGCCATTCAGGTTGTGCGCAGCCGGTTGAAGCACCGGGTGGGCGTGGGGGCAGGCGGCCATCCCGAACTGGAGCGGGTAGTGCGCGTGCACGGCAATGCCACAGAATATGTTCCTATTTCACTGCTGCTGTTAGTGGCCTTGGAGCTTACGGGCGGCGCATCTTGGCTGATTCATACTTTTGGCTGCAGTTTATTTGTGGGGCGCCTGTTGCACGTGTGGGGCCTTGGCCACAGCGCCGGCCCCTCCAAACCCCGCCAATTGGGTATTCTGATCAACTGGCTGATGATGCTGGGGACCTCGGTGTTAATTTTGTGGCGTTTGCTGCTGCCTTAAGGCGATCCTATTTAACCTAGAGCTGCCACGTCTCGATCAACCCATCGCACCACTCGGCGATACGTGTGTCGCTCAGCTCAAACTGGTTTTCATCGTCGAGCGCCAGGCCGACAAACCACTGTTGATCGTCTGTTAGCGCCTTTGACCCTTCAAAGGTATAGCCGGCTACTGGCCAATAACCGGCAGGGTGTGCGCCGGCGGCAACGAGCTTGTCGTGCAGGTATCCCATAGCGTCTAAAAACCACTCGGGGTAGCCGATCTGATCGCCTTGACCAAACAGGGCTATGGACTTACCCGCCACATCCACGCTATCCAACTCTGGCCAAATATTTTCCCAGTCTTCTTGCAGTTCGCCGTAGTCCCAGGTGGGTATGCCCAGAATTAAATAATCGTAATTATTCGCCAGGGCAATGGGGTGATCAGCAATGTTGTGGCAGTCCACCCTTTCGGGGCCCAGGTGGCGCAGGATTTTTTCGGCGGTCATTTCCGTGTAGCAGGTGGAGCTGCCGTAGAACAGGCCGATAGGTGCGTGGCTCATTGCGCGTCTGCCCAGCTTTCCAGCCATGTGTCCAACCAACTCAGTGCTAGCGCCTGTGGGTCTTCGCCGGTCATAGCGTCGATTATCAATGGCTCGCCGTCGCGCACGGCACCGATGTCGGCCAAGGCAGCATCCAAGCGGTGGCCGGCCTCGGCAAAGGTGGGGTAGCAGCTGTCGCCCAGAATCACCATGCGATAATGCTGGCCGGCAATGGCCGGATATTCCTGGGTTAATTGCGCGTAAAGTCCTTGGATGTTGTCGGGCAGATCGCCGGCGCCGGTATTGGAGGTACAAAACAGCCACAGGGCGTCTTTGTTATCCAGCAGGTCCTTAGCTCTGGGGCAGTTCTCCACGCGCGCGTTGTGCCCTGCGGTTTCCAGTTTACGTGCCAGCGCCTGTGCAACGCCTTCGGCGGTGCCCATCACTGTGCCTACAAAAAGAATCACGTTTGCCATTGATTGTTCTGCTCGTCGATAAATAAGGGCGGCATTTTAGTGCTTAACGCGCCCCGGTAAAACCCAATTGGCGCCAGGCTTCGTAAGCGACGATGGCGACGGCATTCGATAAATTGAGACTGCGGGAGTTGGCAACCATGGGGATACGCAATAGATTGTCGGGTGCAAATTCCTCCCGAATGTCAGCCGGCAGGCCCCGTGACTCGGGCCCAAACACCAGCCAGTCGCCCGCTTGAAAGGAGGCCTCAGCGGGGGCTATAGTGCCTTTGGTGGTGAGAGCAAACAGCCGCGCTGGGTTTGCCCGGGCGCGGCAGCTGGCCCAATTCGGGTGGCGCTGCACCGCTGCCCATTCGCTGTAATCCAGGCCTGCGCGCCGAAGCTTTTTATCCTCCAGCTCGAACCCTAGAGGGTCTACGAGGTGTAGTTGTGCGCCCATATTGGCACACAGGCGGATGATGTTACCGGTATTGGGCGGAATTTCGGGTTCGAAAAGGACAATATTCAACATGGCTACGTGTCGTTCCAAGGCGGAAGGGTGCGTGCGAGCACCAGTTAAGTATTCGCCTAACATACTTGCGGGAAGTTATTGATATAACTACAGTTATAACAGTTTGGGGCTATTCTACGGCAATTGCGGCCAATTCTCATTCATAAAAAATTAGCCGAGCGATTTAATCCCGCAATTGTGCAACCCGTGAGGCCCCGCCCATAGGGGGTCACTTTAAGGTGGTTAATGCGCGCACCATATGGCCAACGGTAGCCGCAATCCGCCCATAGCAGGGTACCATTTGAGGAAACACTGAGTGCTTAAATCGTTGTGGTCTCGGAAGCTACCGCCAGGATTAGCCGGGCTTCAGTTCCGCCCTGGCCAACTTAACTTTGCCCATTGTGTTCGCGAGGGCGAACAACCGCAGCTGCGCTTGTGTGAAAATCTGGATACGGACGACACTTGGCCTGCGCGCACGCAACTATTGACCGAAAGGGTCAAAACCCTGGGGCTGGCCGGTGTGGCGTGCAATCTGGTGTTGGAGCCCGAGCACTACCAGTTATTTATGATGGATGCGCCCAAAGTGCCAGCCGAGGAATTGCGCGAGGCCATTAAATGGAAGGTGAAAGATCTAATCAGCCAGCCCCTGGAGGAGACGGTCATCGATGTGATGCCGCTACCGGATGATTGCGGTCGCGCCGAACAAAACTTGGTGTACGCCGTGGTGGCAAATCGCAGCTTTGTGGTGAATGCGATTGCCGCCATTACCGACGCCAAATTAACACTCAGTAGCATCGACATCGATGAAATGGCCGCCAGAAATCTAGCGCAAGCGGCTGCACCGGGCCCGCGCGGGGTTGCGCTGGTGCATTTAAACCAGGGGCAGGGTGCCATGACGTTGGTCAAAGAGGACTGTTTGTACCTGTCGCGCAGCTTTGCCCTGAATTACCAGGCCGGATTGCTAGACGACTTGCCGGTAGACGCACTTATTTTGGAGCTGCAACGATCCTTCGATTATTACGAGCGCCAGTTGGGGCAAGTGCCCCCGGCGCAAATCTGTTTGTACGGCGAGCATGTCACGGCCGACAAAATTACCGATGAATTGCGTCAAGCATTTTTTGGCGTGGAGTTCAGCGTGCTGTCGATTGGCGCATTGGTGGCGCCCGACGAACAATTCGACGAAGCAGTGCTGCAGCATTGCGCCTCTGTTATTGGTGCCAGCTTGCGACAGGAGTCTGCGGCATGAGTTGGCAGCAGGTAAATTTATATCTTCCCGAACTGCAGCCCAGCCAGGAGCTGTTAACGTTTAATCGCCTCCTGGGTGTGTGCGTTGTGGTGATCTTGGCATTGGCGATCATGAGCACACTGGCAACCTTTGAGACGGGCAGCCTAAAGCGCGAGATCGAGGCCAAGCAAGCGGCCATGGATCAGGGGCAGGCAGCGATTGCGCAAGTGTTGGCGGTGTTGCCGCGCAGCCAGGCGGCGCAAGTGCAGCGCGAACTGGATGAGCTGCGGGCGGAGTTGGCTCGACGCGAACGTATCTATGTGCTGATCAATCAGCAAGACGTGGGTAATAGTGATGGTTTTGCCGGCCAGCTGTATGCGTTGGCGCGCCAGCATCAACCTCAATTGGCGCTGCAATCTTTTGCACTGCAGCGCGGCGGCCAAGCGGTCGACCTTCAGGGTGAGGCCTTATCCGCCGAGGCAGTACCACAATATATTCAGCGCCTGCAGTACGAGCCCGCCTTCGAACGGGCGGTTTTCGGGCGTCTAGTGTTGGAGCGACAGAGCAGTGGTCGGGTGACATTTGCGCTGCAACATGGCGAGCAAGTGCAAACTGCCGGAGGCGCCAATGGACAGCGTTAATCAATACCGCGCAAAATTTGAGCAGCTCAACAGTCGCGAGCGAGGCTTAGTGTTGCTGGTGGCCGTGGTACTTATTTACGGCCTTTGGAGTATTTCACTGGGCAGTCTGCAGGACGCAAGCCAGCGACAGCTCCACTCCCAGTTGAGTCAATTAGAGCAGGATTTGCAGGCGCAAACGCAACAGTTGACTGAGCTGCGGGCTAAACAGGGCATCGATCCCGATGCAGAGCTGCGTCGCCAGCTGGCGCAAACCAAGCTCGATATTCAGCGCATAGACAACCAGTTATCGGGATTAAGTGTGGGGCTAATTCCTGCTCAGGAGTTGGCCAAGGTGGTGGAAGGCGTTCTTGTGCAGTCTAAATCACTCAAGTTGTTGACGCTGGAGACGCTACCCATTAAACAATTGGCGCTTCAGGACGCCAATGTTGAAAACAATGCGGATCTTGTCACCGGCGTGTTTAAGCACAGTGTGCGGGTGAAGTTAGAAGGTAACTATTTTGCGATTGCACGCTACCTGACGGCCCTCGAAAACTTGCCGTGGCGTTTTTATTGGGCGAATCTGCACTACGAAGTACAGCGCTATCCCAATGCCGTTACAGAGTTAGAAGTCTATACCTTATCTACAGAGCGAGGAAATTTGGGTGTTTAGTTCCCGCAACATCCGTGTAAGGTTTTTGCGCGTGATTGCGATGCTGGTTGCGGGCTTTGGTGCGCCGATGCAGGCGGCTGAGCAGCCCCTGGCCGACCCCACGCAGCCGCTGAATTTTCAAGCCAGTACTCGCGCAGCCGTCAGCTATCACCTGAACTCGGTCTTTATTTCCGAGCAGCGAACAAGGGCGATAATCAACGGGCAGCTGGTGGGGGTGAACGATCAGGTGGGTCAGGCCAAAGTGCTGGAGATTAACCCGAGTAGCGTGGTATTGCACACGCCAGAGGGGCGCAAGACTTTGCAATTGCATAAAACGATAAAGCGCGCGCGCAGCGGGCAATAGGACGTCATGGTGAAAATGAACGCATACTCAGCAGTAACATTTAGAACCCTGTACCGACAGTGCTTGCTGTTGTCGGCAGTGGTTTTAACCGCATGTACCTCTGCGTCTCGGGAAGACCATTTCTCCATCGAAAAGGAAATGGCGGAGGTAACTGCTAGCACACCGCAAAAAGCCGCACCACAGGTGCCCGAAAGTGTCAGCGACAGTTTGCTCAATCGCCGCGCAGTTCCGAATGCTGTTGTTCCCCGATTTGATGTGTCCGTAAACGACGTCGAGGCCAGGGCATTCTTTATGGGGCTCATAGACGGCACCGAAACCAATGTGGTGGTGCATCCAGGCGTGGCAGGAAAGTTGTCGCTTAACCTTAAAAATGTCACGGTTCAACAAGTGCTGGAGGTGGCGCGAGACATTTACGGCTACGAGTTCAAGGAACGCAACGGTATCTACACAATTTATCCGCTTGAATACCGCACGGAAATGTTTCCCATCAATTACCTGGATATTCGCCGAGTGGGTATCTCAGATACGTCGGTGCCGGTGGGGCGTTTGGACTCGGGCAATAGCAGCAATAGCAACAGCAGCGGTGGCAATCGTTCAACGGGTGGTCAGTCGGGGTCGACCAACCCCAATTTGCTGGGTATGTTTGGTGGCGCCGAGGCTGGCCAGGGCGGAGGTTCTATTTCTGCGGGTTCGCAGGTTCAAACCCTGTCTAAAACCGATTTTTGGGCTTCTCTGCGTGAAACGCTTGTGGCGATTATAGGCGGCGAGTCCGACCAGCGGCGCGTAATGATATCGCCGCAGGCAGGCATGGTGGTTGTGAAGGCGCTGCCGGGTGAACTGTTTGCCGTGCGCGAATTTCTTGAGCGCTCGGAGATGACCGTCAAGCGACAGGTGGTGATTGAAGCAAAAATTCTGGAAGTGAAATTGCGCGACCAGTTTGATGCGGGTATAAACTGGAATGCCATCAGTGGCCAATTGATGCTGGCGCGCAATGTATCAGAATTTGAGTCGCCCAATAATATTACCCTGGCGGCGGAAACTGGCGAGCTCTTTTCCTCCCTGCTCAAAGTAAACGATATTTCTCAACTGCTGGATCTCTTGGAAGAACAGGGTAATGTGCAAGTGCTTAGTAGTCCGAGAATTTCCACGGTAAACAATCAGAAAGCGGTCATTCGCGTGGGATCTGATGAATTTTTTGTGACGGGGTTGTCAAATAATACGACCTCCAATGCGTCGTCCACTACCAGTACGCCAAATATCGAGTTGGCGAGTTTCTTTAGTGGTATTGCCTTGGATGTAACGCCGCAAATCGCCGCCACCGGCGAGATAGTGCTGCACATTCATCCGGTGGTCAGTAATGTGAAAGACCAGGAGAAAAATCTCACGATAGGTGATGAAAAATTCTCGCTACCGCTGGCTGTGCGCGATATACGTGAAACTGACAGTATTGTGCGCGCGGAGAGCGGGCAGGTGGTGGTGCTGGGTGGTTTGATGCAGGAAGTGCTGCAAGAGGTTAACGGCAAAACACCGCTGCTAGGTGACGTACCTGGTGTGCGCGCGTTTTTCAACAAGCGCGATTATCAAAAAGTGAAGACGGAGCTGGTTATCCTGTTGCGGCCCACTGTCGTGGATGCCAATACCTACCAGCAGGATATCGAGGCGAGTAATCGACGCGTGAAAGCGCTTGGTAAAACCTACCGCGATATATTCGGCAAGGAGTGACCGGTGTATACCGACTTTTTTGGTCTTAACGAAAAACCGTTTTCGCTGACACCGGACACACAGTTCTTTTTCAATAAGCTCAGTCACCGGCACGCGCTCAATACCATGCTGGGCGCTATTCAGAACAACGAAGGTTTTATCAAGATAGTGGGCGAGGTGGGCACGGGAAAAACGCTCCTGTGCCGCAAGTTATTGTCGCTTTTGGGTGAGAACTATCAGGTGGTCTACATCCCTAATTCTTATCTGACACCAAACGAACTAAAGGGCTTTGTCGCTTCGGAGATTAACGCCGAATTTCACGTGGAAATGCCAGCATATCAACTAATGGGGGCTATCTATCGCCGATTGCTTGCCTTGGTGAAACAGGGCAAGCAGGTGGTATTAATCATTGATGAAGCGCAGGCCATGCCCCGAGACACCTTGGAAGCGCTGCGTCTACTGACGAACCTTGAAACCGATAAGCGCAAGCTGTTACAGGTGGTATTGATTGGACAGCCGGAATTGGATACCACCTTGGCGCGTACCGATTTGCGGCAGCTCACCCAGCGCATTGTTTTTACCGCCGCGTTGACGCCCTTGAGCCGGCGAGGCGTTGCAGAATATGTTGATTTTCGGCTGAATTCTGCCGGGCGCGCCGATCCGTTGTTTTCACCCCTGGCGCTATTGATGATTTATTGGGGCTCCGGAGGCATACCTCGGCTGGTTAATTTGCTTGCCCATAAGGCGATGATTGCCGCTTTTAACGAAGGTGAGTCGAGCGTCGGGCGAAGGCAGGTGGCCGCGGCACTACAAAGTACGCCAGAGTCTACGGTATTTGGTCGAGCCCTGGCACTGGGCGGACATTGGCTGTGGCCAATCATCGGTGGGGCGAGCGGCGTGGCGGCCTCTGCCATGCTGGGGGCCGTGTTGTGACTCAGGAACAAGCGACGGCACAAGCTGCAGGACTAAATGCGCAGCGGCTGGTGGACGATCTTCCTGACCCTGTACCTGGTTTTGTGGCGCAACCGGTGGCGCTGACGACCCATTCGTCGGGTAAGTCGATGTTACTGGTGGCTGGCGTGCTCGCATTTATTGTGGGGTTTGGCGGGCACCAGTGGTGGCTCAACGAAGTGTCGTCAGCAGCGGATGTTGCCGTGGCCGCCGCGACCACAGGGGTTACCGGGAATGATCCCGTCGATTTATCAACCCGCACAGATTTGCCGGCAGCGGTTCCTTTGGCTGGCGAGATAGCTTCACCTGCCTTGCGGCCGCAACCCGTGTTGCGCACGGCGCAAGTGCCGGGCGGGGATCCAATAGACCCGCCAGATGAACATCGAGGACATGGCATCGCCACTGTTGTGGATACGCCACAGCAGGCGGCCCATGCAGGACCATTTGGTCAAGCTCCAGCGGCGGGCCGCGCCCACCTTGCTCGCGCCAATAATGCTTCGAATCAAGGGGGTGGTCGCGATGACCCGGACACCCAGGCGCGCGAATTGCGGCGTTTGCAACTGGCGTTATTGCATCAGAAAGCTGAAGCAGCGCTGGCAAAAGACCGTCTTACCACGCCATTGAGCGATAGCGCAGTGTATTACTACCGAGAAATGTTGGCACTGGATGCGCAAAATCCCGTGGCCAAGGCCGGCTTATTGCGCGTTGCCGAGCGCTATCGAGAGTTCTATCGCCGCCTGTTGGCGCGGGGTGATCAGCGTGGCGCGCAAGATATGTTGCTACAGGCGCAGGCACTGGCACCGGAGACTGGTCACCAGATTATCGACACAGATACACCGGTTTCATTCACAGCGCCCAGCAACGCGCCCGCGCCGACGGCAGCAGCTCCGGTGCAATCCCCTGGCGTGGTGCAATCCGATAGCGCGCGGCGTGTTCAGCTTTTGCAATTGGCGCGTCAAGCGATCCATCAAGGTCGCCCTCAAGATGCCATTACCGTGCTGACCAGTGAGTTGCCGCAAGCCTCCACAGACGGCGAGTTGGTTGAACTTCTGCACCAAGCCTATGTGAATGCGGGCCACCTAAGTGACGCCGTGAATCTCCGGATCACATTGCGCGGTGCGGTGGCTGGCTATCGCTTGGCTCGCATGCACAGTAGCGAGTTGCTGCAGCAGGGTAAGGTGGATGAGGCCATCAATGTGTTAGAGCGCCAACTGCCCGAATATGAAGAAGACGGCAGCTACTATGGTTTGCTCGCGGGTCTCTATTACAAGGCGGCACGTTATCGGGATGCGGCGCAGGCCTACGAAAAACTGCTGGCACTTAATCCGGAACTCGGCAGCTACTGGCTGGGCTATGCCGTGGCACTGGATGCACAGGGTGATGCGCGCGCGCTGCAGGCCTTCCAGCGGGCAGCGCAAACACTGTCTTCAAATGACGCAGCTAGAGAGTACGTTTTGCAGCGTGTACGTGAACTAGGGCGTGGCTAAGGGTGGGGAGTTATCGTGACTGAAGGAAGGCAACGAGTTCGCATAGGCGATTTGCTGGTGGCCAAGGGCATGATTACCGATGCCCAATTAGAGCAGGCCTTGCGCGAGCAAAAGCTCTCTGGGCGCAAGCTCGGCCGTACGCTAGTGGAGCTCGGTTATGTGGATGAAAACGCCATGCTGACGTTGTTGTCCACACAGCTTAAGATTCCGTTTATTGAGCTTAAACAATTTCGCTTCGACAAAGCCCTGATTCAAACCTTGCCAGAAACCCAGGCCCGCCGTTTTCGGGTAATGCCACTAAAAGAAGACGCCAATGGCATTTTACTGGGTATGGCAGACCCAACCGATATCTTTTCGCTGGACGAATTGCAGCGCATTCTGAAGAAGCCCCTGCACCCAGCAGTGGTGCGCGAGGCAGAGCTGCTGGACGTACTCGACATTGCCTACAGTCATCAAGATCAAATCGCCAGCCTCGCCGAGGAGCTGGATACCGAACTTGAAGAAACCGCCATCGACTTGGCCGATGTGGTAACTGATGCTGGTCAGGAAGAGGCGCCAGTGGTCAAGTTGTTGCTACATATCTTTGAGGATGCCATTAATGCCAAGGCATCGGATATTCACATAGAGCCAGATGAAACTGTGCTAAGGATTCGGTTGCGCATCGACGGCGTTTTGACCGAGCAGGTGATGAACGAGCGGCGTATTGCGGCGGCCCTGGTGGTACGTTTGAAACTAATGTCTGGGTTGAATATTTCAGAAAAGCGTCTGCCCCAGGACGGTCGTTTTAATCTGAAGGTGAAGCGGCGCAGTATCGACGTGCGTTTATCGACCATGCCAGTGCAATTTGGTGAATCGGTGGTGATGCGATTGATCGATCACTCAGACGGCGTGCGCTCACTCGACGACGTGGGTATGCCGCCGGCGTTACTGACTACTTTTCGAGGGCTCATTAAGCGCCCCAATGGTTTGATTCTGGTGACAGGGCCCACTGGTAGCGGCAAG
>NZ_JBTUOC010000007.1:0-63465 GCF_058345725.1 Simiduia sp.
CAAGGGCACCGTGCCCGACGCCCACAACCCCAGCAAGCGCCACGCGCCCATGATGGCCACCACCGACCTGGCGCTCATCGCCGACCCGGCCTACCGCAAAATTTCTGAACACTTTCACCAAAATCTGGACGCCTTTGCCGATGCCTTCGCGCGCGCTTGGTACAAATTGACCCACCGCGACATGGGCCCGGTTAGCCGCTACCTGGGCAGCGAAGTGCCCGCCGAAGAATTGCTCTGGCAAGATCCCTTACCAGCGCGCGACTTTGCGTTAATTAGCGGCAAAGACGTCACCGAGCTCAAGAAAAAAATCTTGGCCAGTAAACTCTCGCTATCAGAATTGGTGGCCACTGCCTGGGCCTCGGCCGCCACCTTCCGCGGTTCCGACAAGCGCGGCGGCGCCAACGGCGCGCGCATTCGGCTGGCGCCACAAAAAGATTGGCCCGCCAATGAACCCTCGCAGCTGGCGAAGGTACTCAGTGCACTGGAAGCTATTCAGAAACGCTTCAACAAAGCGCAAACGGGCAAAAAGCGCGTTTCCATGGCCGACTTAATTGTGCTCGGCGGTTGCGCCGCCATCGAAGCCGCTGCGGCCAAGGCCGGCCACAAAATCAAAGTGCCCTTTAGCCCCGGCCGCGTCGACGCCACACAGGCGCAGACTGACGTGGAGGCCTTTGCCGTACTGGAACCCAAGGCCGATGGCTTCCGCAATTTTCAAAAAGCCCACTACAGCGTTAGCGCCGAAGAGCTGCTCATCGACCGCGCGCAGCTATTGACACTAACCGCACCGGAAATGACCGTACTCATAGGCGGCCTGCGCGCACTTAACGCCAATGTTGGCCAATCGGCACACGGGGTGTTCACCGACAAGCCTGGCACGCTCACCAACGACTTCTTCGTTAATCTGCTCGATATGAATACGCTCTGGCAACCTACCGACAAAGACGCCACCGTGTTTGAAGGCACGGATCGCAAAACGGGCAAGCGCAAGTGGACTGGCACGCGGGTGGATTTGATTTTCGGATCAAACTCACAACTCAGAGCCATAGCCGAAGTGTATGCAACTCAAGGTGCAGAAAAAACCTTTGTGAAGGATTTTGTCAGCGCCTGGGTAAAAATAATGGAGGCCGATCGCTTTGATTTGCGCTAGCTAATACGCGCGAGCTAGATACAAAAAACGCCGCTTACACGCGGCGTTTTTTTTAGAACGCAAAACCTTTGCTGAATTTATACAAAACTATTCCAGAATCAGCCTAATAACAGCCTAATAACAGCGCGGTATTTCATGAGATTTCATCGACTGGAAGTGTAATTAAGCATTGCTTTAAAAATCGGCTTGAGTACTTGAGAACACCCATGTTTAAACTCTGTAGTTATACTTCAGCATGTTGATTTTGTTGATACCAGCGCTCAAAGAACGCAACACACTGCGTCAGTTTTGGCGGTGCATAAGCGCGTGCCGGATAAAGGGCAAACAGGGTGAGATCGGTTCTTTCGACATCGGGCAACACCTCGACCACCGCACCCGATTCCAAATCTGCCTTGCAAATGAAATCCGGCACAAAGCCCACACCCAGGCCCGCACGAATGATGTCCAACATGAACAGCGTATTATTGACGCGCAAGTTGCCACCAATGGCAACGCCGTCACCCAATGGCCACACATTTTTGCCTTGGAAATAGCTGTACACAAAACAGTTGTGCTGCTTTAGATCGTCAACCTGGCGAATGTGACCGTGCGTTTGCAAATAGCTGGGCGCGGCGCACACGCGATAGGTAAAACGCGCCAATGGCTTGCCAATATAGTTAGAGTCCAAGCGCCGGCTGCTAATACGAAACCCCACGTCAAAGCCGTGATCTATCAAGTCCAGCGGCTCATCACTGAGGTGAACATCTAACTCAATTTCCGGGTAGGCCTGCATAAAATCGGCAAACAGACGGCCAAGCTGCAAAAGCCCTAACGCCATGGGTGCATTAACTTTTAATTTTCCCGTTGGCCGCTGCTGGGATTGCTGAATATAGCTTTCCGTATCCTCAAGCTTTAGCAACAGCTCGCGACAGCGCGCCAAGTAGCCCTCACCCACCTCGGTCAGCGCCAAATGCCGGGTAGAGCGCTGCAGCAAACGCGCCCCTAAATGCGTCTCTAACCGGCTTATTTCCTTGCTAATCATAGACTTAGAAAGCTGCGTCGCCTCCGCCACCCGGCTAAAGCTCTGCAGCTCGGCCACTTTCACAAACAGCGCCATTGCACGTAATTTATCCACTTTGTTTCCGTAGCGTAAACAGACTATCCACATTGTAGATATTTTTATTAACAATACCCAGCCCTACACTGGCGCCTCGACTCAGAGCTTCACCCCATGCTGAAGCTGTTATTGCCATCGATTACAAGGAAGCGCCCATGTACACACTTTACTGTCTCCCCAATGCCTGCTCGCTGGCCACCCATACGCTGCTCATTGAGCTGGGCCAGCCCGTGGCGTTGGTACATCGCGACGATGCACCAAATTTTGCCCAGATCAACCCCGTGGGCTCGGTGCCTGCGTTGCAAACCAAAGACGGCCTGCTCACCGAAGGCGCGGCCATCAACCTGTACCTTTTGCAACAGCACCCAAGCGCACTCTGGCCCACGCAAGCCGACGGCCAACGGCGGGCCATAGAGGACATGCTGTTTGCCAATGCCACCGTCCACCCCGCCTATAGCCGTCTGTTTTTTATCAAAGCCAACATTGCAGACCCTGTGATTCAAAGCCAAACCCTGCAACGCGCGGCAGAGGCCATAACCAAACTATGGGCCGTGGTGGAGCAGCGCCTGGCCGAACAGCCGTTTCTGGGCGGAGCACAGCACTGCGCCGCCGATATCATGCTGACCGTGTATGCCCGCTGGGGCGAGTACTTTCCCGTTCACATCGAGTTGGGCCGCAGCACGCAGCGCATGCTAAAGGCCGTAGCCGCACTGGCTAGCTTTCAACGTGCCCTGCAGGAGCAAGACGCGCTGCTATCTCAACGGCCTTTGTCAAAACTGGCGGGGGCAGCAGGGTGATGCCGACACAACAGCAGGAGGATTTTGAGCAGCTATTGGCCTTAGCCCAGGCGTATTTTGAGGGGTTGCATGAAGCGGATACCGAAAAACTGTCGCGAATTTTCCACCCAAATGCGCGCTTAAGTACACCGGGATTACATCAGGACCGCGACACATGGCTTGCCAAAGTCAAAAATCGAAGCGTTCCCAAATTGCGCGGCGAGCCTTTCAACTTTTCTGTCCGCGCCATCGAAATGCTTGGCGATCAGGCCGTGGTAAGCGTTTACTGCCCGCTTTTAGGTCACAACTATTTTGATTTTTTAAGCTGTTTGAAAGAAAACAACAACTGGCAAATTGTGCACAAGCTTTATGCAGAGCATCCACAGCCGTCAGCATGCCAATCACCATAAATTCAAAACCCCATAAAATTCACTACCCAGGAAAAAGTCATGCCCTACGTCAACATAAAGATTACCGATGAAAATGTAACACAGGAACAAAAACACCAGCTTATAAAGGGCACCACGCAATTACTCGTGGATGTGCTCGGTAAAAACCCTGCCACAACCTTTGTGCTCATTGAAGAGGTCAACACCGATAACTGGGGCCTGGGTTACGACACCGTCACCCAGCTGCGACAGCAAAAAAACCGCTAGCTTTCCCCACCGGGGCCACAGGCCCCGGTGGCTTTGGAGATATTCTGTGAAATCTTTTGCCTTGCTCTTGCCACTGCTGGCACTCGGTGCCGGCGCCCTCATCCCTTTTCAAGCTGCGGCAAACGCCGCCCTGAGTCAGGCGCTGCAAAGTGTGGCCTACGCGGCACTGGTATTGTTTACCATTGGGTTAATTTGCACGATGAGCGTTCTCGCCCTGCAATCTGCACCACTGCCCAATATAAAAAGTTTTTTAACCGCCCCCAGCTTTGGCTACACCGGGGGCGCCATTGTCGCCTTCTATGTGCTATCCATCACCTACCTGGCGCCGCGCATGGGCGTGGGCAACGCCATCATTTTCATTGTTACCGGGCAGATCATTGCCGCTGCATGCATAGACCACCATGGCTGGTTGGGCGCCAATGTTTCGCCCCTAACCCGCCAGAAAGCCGTGGGGCTTTTGATGATGGTGGCGGGACTGGTACTCGCCAAGCAATGATCCCTGGCCCCTAGCAAGCCACTGTCGCAAGCCAGGAAAATTCCCGTTGCGCGCAGTGCTGTTCCCGCACATCGCCCTGGGGCTTGGGTTTAGGGCTTGGGTTTAGGTCCTGCCCCAGTGCCAGCCACCTTAAAAACCCGGCTACGCTAGCAATGGTGCGCTTAAAGAGTGCCATTACCGCACTTCGGGTAGACGCATTCCACGCGCGCCAATTATGGATGCACAGTCGCCAAGTCTCTGGGCTGCTCCCCCATGGGCACAAAAAAAGCGCTGCCGTCTCTACGTGCCAATCTAAAATTATGACACACTCGCGTTTTTTCAGCGGGTGTGAGGGCGGTACAGGTGCTGGCGGCGTTTTCAACTACTGAGCTTTTTTTACTCGTACTGTTGCTGATATTTGCCCTGCCCTATGGGCTCTGGCGGCTGCTGCGCAGCGACAGTTGGGCACCACTGGTAGTGGTGCAAATTGCCACCGGTATCCTACTGGGCCCGGGCCTGCTCGGCAGCTGGCTACCGACGCTGCACCAAGCGCTGTTTACGGCACCGGTGATTCAGGCACTCAATGGCATTGCCCTGTGGGCAGTCATGCTGTTTGTCTGGCTGGCGGGTGTCGAGCTCGACCTGCGCCAGGCCTGGCTGCACAAGCGCGAAAGTGTCACCACCGCCGGCCTCGCGCTAATCATGCCCTTGTTGTTTGGGATGGCTGCCGCGCTGATGCTGCTGCAGTGGCAAAGTGGCTGGCTGGGGCCAAGCGGCAGCAGCTGGCAGTTTGTTGTGGGTATTGGCATGTCCTGTGCGGTGACTGCCCTGCCCATTTTAATGTTGTTCATGGAAAAACTGGGCCTGCTGCGCCGCCCACTCGGGCAGCGCATACTGCGCTACGCCAGCTTGGACGATATCGCCATTTGGGCCGTGCTGGCCCTGATACTGTTAGATTGGCAGCGGCTGGGTAAGCAGTTACTGTTTTTGGTTAGCCTATTGCCCTTAAGCCTACTCATTCGGGCCCTGCTCCAACGCGTGCGCACCATAGATCGCTGGTATCTTTCGCTTGTCTGGCTGGTAGCCATGGCGCTGTTTGCAGACTGGGCAGGCCTGCATTTTATGGTGGGCGCCTTTTTGGCCGGCGTGGTGTTAGATAGCGAATGGTTCGGCCACGAGGCCCTGGATAACTTGCGCAATACCGTACTGCTCACACTTATGCCCGTGTTTTTTTTAAGCACGGGCCTGCGCACCCACTGGGAACTCGGCGGCTGGCTGGTACTGTGCGCGGCGGCCCTACTATTGGCGGCCTCGGTGGGTGGTAAATTACTGGGCGTGCAGCTGGCGGGTAAAATTCTACGCTGGGCACCCGGCGAGGCCTGGCAAATCGGCTGGCTGCTACAAACCAAAGCCCTGATCATGATTATCTTTGCCAACGTGCTGCTGGACAAAGGCGTCATCAGCAGCAACAGCTTTACCGCCCTGCTACTCATGGCGCTGGCCAGCACCATGCTCACCATGCCCTGCCTGAGCGCTAGCAGATTAAAAGGTATAAAGTAAATGCCACGGCTATGATTGACTAATAGATTTAAGGTGATCTTTCCGATCGTTTCTAGTCTTCATAGAAATCATGAAACATCTTAGATACCTCAACGGGCACAAGTGCAGCCCACTTTTCCGTAAGCTGCGCGAGGGTGCCCTGCTCTGGGCTGGTTATGATTTTTACGGTCTCAGATTCTTGGTCGCCTTGGAAGGCCAATCGGTCGCCAGAACTTGTACAGGCGAATAAGGCAATGCCCCCATACTCATCGGCGTAGGTGGCGTACCATTCTGTGGGTGATTGCTCTGCGGCTAACGGTTGTTCAATGAAGCTTTTTGCGATGCTTAACCAGCTACTGCCAGTAGTCCTAATGTTTAACCAGCTGCCATGAAGCGACAAAAACTTTAAATCGTCTATGGCAAGAACAGCGGGTGTCACCTCAAACTTTAATTTACCAAAAAGCGCGACAAACCAATCAGCCAATTCATCATCATCTAAGTCAATAACATCATCCATATCGTCATGACATGGAAAAGGTAATTTAATTAAAAACTCCATAATCCACCTACTTGTCCAGGTGCGCATTTAAAGCCCATGCGTCGCGCAGGGCTTGTTCATTTTCAAACAGTTTTGTGGCCATTTCCAACGCATAGGGGTCGGGCGGTTGCTTGAGAGCCTGCGCTGCCGTGATAAAAAGCTGATCAATATCCATATTCTCTCGATATTCTGCCTCGGTATTGTTTGCTAGACAACTGATGAAATAAGGCAGGGCGTCGAGTATCCCCACATAACCCCTGCCCGCTAACACCCAATTAATGGACAGTAAATAGTCCTGCGACCAGAAACCCGGATTTGAGGTGATTGCTCTATTTGGATAGAAGGGATCGAATTTTTGTTGATAGGTCTGCCCCAACACCCCTGCAATATATGCCTTCATTTTATCGCGAAACCATGGGAGCTGGGTGAAATGGGCCTCTCTCGTCGCCAAAAAACCAGTATGGATCTGATTTCTCCCCGAGTCTGAATAAAATTTTGAATAGTAAAAATCACTAGCCTCTTCGGGTGTTGAAAACGGGGTGAGCAGGTACGAAAGGGGGGGGTAATGTATAGATTTAACTTCACCACGCAAATAAAACGCCTTTACCGATTGGCGCTCGGCACGCGCCATGCCCTTCTCGGTAAAGGCGTGCGCCAGCAACTTCCACTCCTGCTCGCGCTGGGCTACCCAGGCGGGGTTATCCAGCTGCCAAAAGTGTTTAAAGGGTTCAAGTTGCGCTGTCTTTACTTCAATCATCTATGGAGCCTCGCAAAGATCTGGGAAGGTGTCTGGGTTAAATTCTATTTCCGCCGCAGGAAAGGGAAAGTGGGGTCAGATGAAACTTATGGCACATCAATCACCGGCCGCCCCATTTTTGCCGGCCGAACTCTTCGTCCATGCAGACGTTCTATTTCATCCTTAAATCGCCAATCACCCAGAGCCATTCCCCTATTTACAGCGTCACGAACATCTTGAATTTGCCGGCTATCAATATGCCCACCGAAAAGAGCTCTATAAGCGCGCTGCCGGTTTATCCCCGCTTCACCTAACTTTAGGTATTCCGCATGGGGTGAGTGTATTTGTATCTGCTTACCCAATGCGTGGGCCTGATAGCTTGACCAAGCATATTCTGCGGGATCATCAACCATACCTGCCCTGACGGGATTTAACTCGATATAGCGCTGGCAGACCAAAAGGTAAGTCTCGGATTGTACCAGGCTTGCCTTGAACCGCCCCTCCCAGAGAGTTCCCGACCGACGGTATTCTCGGTTGAAGTACCTGACATACCGCCGACCTAATGCCTGCATCATGCTCGACACACCAGCAATTGCATTTGGCGTAACCAGTAGATGCACATGGTTCGTCATTAAGACCCACGCATGTATTAAAACATCGAACTGGCGGGCATAAACGTCCAGCCAGTTTATATAAACACCTAAGTCTTGCTCAGAGGCAAAGCAGACCTGGCGATTATTGCCGCGCTGAATAATATGCTGGGGGATGCCCAACGGGCTGATACGATGAAGTCTCGCCATGGCCAAATCCTTTTAACCGTAACTGGAACTTTCAGTTTATAACGAGAAAGCGGACATCAACAATGATGAATACAGCGCCGTAAGTTTCATCTGACCCCACTTGACCATGACCCCACTTGACCCAACTCCTTTTTTCTCAATCCAGATTTTAAGTCGGCCGCTATGGGCGCCCAAACTGTTTCGCGCTTCGCAATCCACGCTGGGTCTTTGGTAAAACTTAAGTCAATCGTCATTATTTTTCCTTTAAACACCTACCGGCGAACACGAAATTACTGCCATACCTATTTGAAGCACGTATCAATCTTAATTTACGGAGCAGAAACTGCCTCTGGAAAGCGGGGTCAGATGAAACTTATGGCGCATCAATCACCGGCCGCCCCATTTTTGCCGGCCGAACTCTTCGTCCGTGCAACCGTTCAATTTCATCCTTAAATCGCCAATCACCCAGAGCCATTCCCTTGTTTACCGCGTCACGAACATCTTGAATCTGCCGGCTATCAATATGCCCACCGAAAAGAGCTCTATAAGCACGCTGCCGGTTTATCTCCTCTTCACCTAACTCTTGACCCCACTTTACTCATACTCTTCTAGGAGCTTCCCTTCCACATAGGCTTCTTCGGCGCCACACAAACGAAACAAATTAACTAACATTTTAGTTCTTTCACGTATGGAGCTGCCGTCTTCTATGGTGAAACGCAGGGTACTACCCTCCTCCCGATAGTTTTCGAACAGGGGGGCAGTGTTGAATTCATACCAGTCATCAAGCATGGATTCGGCTGCCGCTTCTGCAGCAGGCCCAAAATGGGCGATACGCTCTTCGAAATAAGCCCCCAGCTCGCCGTTGCACATCCCTTCAATGAGCTGTTTCCATTGAGCATGATCTGCGGTGGGCGTTTTTACGGTAATAGTTAATCTATAATCTGACATGTCAACCATCCAATCCAGATTTCTGAACATCAAGCCAATATTGTTTAATGACATTGTTGTCTTCAAGATTCTCTAGAGCACCTCTGAATTCAGACAGCAGTGTTTTCTGTGATTCGAACGATTTAATATCAGCCTTAGGGTTAAATCTAATGATGTGCTCCATTAACCAAATTAATAAATTATGCGATGAACTTCCTTCCAACTTGGGCTCTTGCCCAATCGACTCAAGCATGTTGAAAAATACATTTCTTCGAAGATAAATTAATTCGTATCGATTATCCTCCACAAATGAGAGTGCATTTGAACATAACCTCTGAAATTTTTTCATTGTATCAACGTCAAAAGTAACCAACTCACCTTTTGGGGTAACAGGCACAGGCGTAGTTTCCGTAGAGACCGGTTGATCGCCATGAAAGTAGTCGAAATAACGTAGCCTAACGTCCATATCGCCCAATAAGGCCAAGGAATCGTTAATCGACAGGTAGTATTCTGATTTATAGAGCGCCGCCCCATCTCGGGCGAGGTGCTGGAATACGTAATTCCAACCTTCAGGGGTGGTTAGGGGGAAATAGATAAGCTTTGGCCGGTCATTCATATGCCGCCCTTCAGGAATAACCCCTGTAAAAAAATACGTCTTCAGCGATTCCAGGTCTTTCTTTCTTAATTTGGCCTTTAGTCCACTCTCAATCGGCGCCCAGACTTTTTCGCGCTTCGCAATCCACGCTGGATCTTCGGTAAAACTTAAGTCAATCGTCATTATTTTTCCTTTAAACACCTACCGGCGAGCACGAAATTACTGCCATACCTATTTAAAGCGCGTATCAATCTTAATTTACGGAGCAGAAGCTGCCTCTGGTTTAACCCATGTGGTGCGCACGGCATTGCGGGTGTGGGCGCCAAAGTGGCCCGTTAGCTGCACCAACAGTCGTGCCAATTCTGAATCTTCTGTCAGCGCTACTTGCGCCGGTGATTCCGAATAAAGAGGGTCTATCAGTGCAGCTAGCGCCGCCGCCGATGCGCGGGCTTGTGCCGCTATTGTGCGGCGCAGGTAACTGGGCCCATAGGATGGATAGCGCTCATCCTGGGCCAGGGTGCGATAGGCGTCCACCAAGGCCTGTGTACTGGCTGGCTGTGCAAGCTGGCGCCGGAGCTGTGCATACTGCAGGCTTTCAATAAAGGTATGGTAATTTGCATTGCGGGTAATGGCCGCTGTTTTCGCCTGGCTAAACCCAAGTACATCTTTTACGTAAATCCACAGCATGGCCGCCGTGCCGACACCCGGCAACACAGTGGCGTGATAGGGTTGCGTGAGATCCTGCACATAGTGCAAACCCCAACCCATAAACCGGTAGCCCCAGTAATCGTGGCCGTTTTCAAAGGCGAAGGCCGCCAACGAGAAAAACTGGTAGGCGCGCCAGTCGGCAAAGGTATTTTTTAGAAAACCGCCGGCGGCAAAAATGACCGGGTGTTCGTGGTAAAAGCCCATGTGAAACGGCGCCTGTGACGAGTGCTCAAATCGACTGTCGCCAATGGGCTGCAGCCCAAACTGATAAAGCGCTCCCACTGAACCCGGATTGTCTTCAAACAGGTTGATGTCGTGGCCGTAGTCTGGCTCGTCGGCGGCGCTGGCAACAACCGACAAGGCGCTTACCGATTGGCCAACCGCCAGCCCGTAAAACTGCCAATCGCCCCAACTGTCCAGATCGCTAAATACGACGACTTGCGCGAGCGGCAGGGGCGTTAGCTGGGTCACGTCATCCGCACCGGGCACCGCCTGAATAAAATTGGCCAACCGAATATCTGGGTTGAGCCTAAGGGCTCTTAAAAACGCCGGTGTGAGCGCGGAGCCGCTGTCGGTACCGGCCCACTGTAAGTCTTTGGGTGTGGGCGGCACCTGCGGAAAATGCTCGCGGGTGAAACGCTCCTGGGCCTCTAAGTGCGCCACCAAACGCTGGCGCTCTGCACGCAAAAAATCCTCCAATGAGGTTACCTGAACCTGTTGTGTCGACAGACCAGCTAGCGGCGCGAGTGACAGGGCCGATCCAGGGGCGTGGTTTGTCCAGCTCTGGGCAACCACGGGGATCAGGCAAAGTAATAGGGCAAAAGCGGTTGGGACCACAGACGGCATGGGCAAATGATTCCTGTTTTTATAGTATTCGTTGACGCTAGCGCAGCTGCGCAACGTTATACTAATTCAGACACCTGCGCCGACACCAGGGTAACAACCGCCTGCCCTACTTTGGCCCCAGTTAACCCCGCGTGGCCGGCACCTCGGCTACGGCGGGCGTTTTGGGCGCCAACTGGTGGCCAACCGCTGATACAGCCGCCGGCGAGTTGCGGGCCGCGCGCCGAGGCGCCAAACCAAATAGCCAGCGCAGCCCATTGTGGCGGCGTATCAGCTCAAAGCCCAAGGCACAGCCAATTACTGTTGCACTCACTACCGCCAACGGTTCCCACAAGGGCCCCCACTGCCATTGACTCACATAAAAACCAACGCAGACGGTAATGGTTTGATGTAATACATACCAGGGGTAGACGGCTTCGGTGCTGTAGCGGCGCAGAGCCGAGTCGCGGTTTAAAAAGCGGTGCGCCAGGCCACACAGGGCCAAAATCCACAACCACAGGTTGAGCGCCTGCAGTGCCCGCACGCACTTGTCGCCCCAATATTCAACCTGTGCGCCCATGCCGGTATCGCTGGGCAGGCTGTACATGGCTACCAAGAGTGCGTAGCTAAACATTGCCGCAACCAAGAAATCGAAACAATGTACCCGCAAGGTGCGCCACAAGCGGCGCTTGGCCGCCATAACATAGCCCAGCACAAACACCGACAGCGATATGCCGTGATTAAACCAGTCGTCCAGCAGTGCATGGGTGGTGGGAAAATCATCGCGCAAAAGCCAGTACACGCTGGCCAGCAACAGCCAGGGCATCCAAAACCAAAAGCGCAGGCCCTCGGGCAACAGCGGCAGCAAGCGCTTAAGCCCGGGCGCAATCAGTAATAGCACCACCGAGTAACACCAGAGGTAGGGCAAGAACCAGAGGTGATTCCAAGTCATCTGGCCAAATAGCGGCGTGCGATGCAGCTCAAACAGCGGGTGATTGGGGGTTAAATAGGCGAACCAGAAGTTGAGATAACCGCCCGTGGGCTCACCCGCCTGGCGCATCTCAAAAAACAGCTGGGGTGGCACTATCACCAGAATGCCGAGCACCAACGGTACGCCCAGGCGCACACTGCGCAATGTCAGCAGGCGCGGACTGCTGAGCCGACTCAGGGCAAAGTACAGGGCGGCACCGGCAATAAAAAACAACAGCGGCAAGCGCCACTGATTAACAAGCAGCATGAGCAATTTTAAAGACTCGCTTTGGTACTGGCTGGTGATATGCCAATCCCAGCTAACGTACATCATGCCGCAGTGATAGAGAATCAAGAGTAAAAAAGCCAGGCTTCTCAGCCAATCCAGATCGTAGCGTCGCACAAGTAAACCTCCGTGGTTTTTTTTGCTACTCTGGCGACCTTCTGCCACACCGCCAAGGCACATGTGACTAATCACAGGGCCACTGTGATTAGCGGCCGCTAAACAGGGACGAAAATTATGACCTTTGCCGACTACCAACGCCGCGCCGCGCTCTGGGACAGCCTGGCCTGGGCGCTATTGCTGGCCATGGTGGTCACCGTCAACGCCACCACCGAATTAATGGAGTACGCCAGAGCCGGCCGGTCAATCCGCCCCTGGGAGCCCTTTTTGTGGGAAGTGAGCAGCGCCCTGGCCTGGACCGCCCTGCTCTACCCCATCGTTCGATTTAATGCGCGCTGGCCACTGGCCTGGGGCACCTTCAGACGCCACGGCTTCTACCACCTGCTCTTCAGCCTGCCGATTTCGGTGGTCCACGTGTTACTCATGCACGGCCTGCGTGAGCTGGTCTACCGGTTGGCCGCAGTTGACTACAACCCCGGCCAATGGAGCTGGATACTGACCTACGAATACCGCAAAGACCTGATGGTTTACCTGCTGATTCTCAGTGTGGTGTACACCTACCAGTTTGTAATCAGCCGCCTATCGGGCGAGGCGGCCTTTGTGGCCGAAAGCGAAGAAGCCACCCCGGCGGTGAGCGAGCGCTTTCTGGTGAAGAAGCTGGGCAAAGAATTTGTGGTGCAACTCAAAGACGTCGATTGGATGGAAGCCAGCGGCAACTATGTGAACCTGCACCTGGGAGAACGCATCTACCCCGTGCGCGCAACCATGGCCAGCATGGAACAACGACTGACCGGCCACCCCTTCTGCCGGGTGCACCGCTCCTACATCGTCAACCTAGACCATATCGCCTCTATTGAAACCCAGGACAATGGCGATGGCGTGATCAATTTAACGAACGGCGCCAAGGTGAATTGCTCACGCCGGTACCGGGCGAATTTGAAGGCGGTATTGGGGTAAGTTCGAGCCTAGGATAGTGGGGCTAGAAAACCAGGCACTTTTTTATAAAACCCCACGCCAACATCAAGACGTAGCTAGCCAACCTATTAGCTCGATAATTACCTATCCCAATCAAGCGTTCACTTTACAGCAGTTAAAAGCCACCCACCTGTAGATGCACAGTCTCAGCACCCGTATCCACGTAAAGTTCGCCTCCAGCGATGCTAACACTCCAACGGATATTGCGGTCCAGTGCCTTGGCCAGTTGTTCGATGTCGGCCCACTGAAAGCGCGCCACTGCGAGCTTGTCCGATTGGGGCATGTCTTTGCTTTCTATACCCCACCAGGTATCGGCGGTTTTGCTGAAAGCATACAGTTTGACCGATTGAGCTTGATTGACAGCTTTGCGCAGGCGATCGGCCTTGGGTTGGCCCACCTCAATCCAAAGCGCAATAGCGCCGTGGTCCTCTTTCAGCCAGAGGTCTGGCTCCTCTGCCGTTGACAAGCCCTTGGTAAACGCGAGCCGTTCATGGGCATTAAGGGCAAACGCCAAAATGCGCACCACCATGCGCTCTGCGGTTTCCGAGGGGTGCTGCGCCAGGGTGAGCTGGTAACTCTGATAGTGGTGGCGATCGCTGTCGGCAAGCTCGAGCGAGAGCTTGTATATAGTGGGCTTAAGGGCCATTAGGACTCACATTAGCGGTGACAAAAAAGGCGAATAGAATAGGGCAGCACCCGGTTAATTGCAAAGCGACGCACCCCACCGATAAACTGCCGAATGTAACTCCCACACCCCACTTCAGTACCAGTCACCGCCCTTTCCCAAACCAATCAAAATCCAGCCCACGCCACTAGAAGCGAGGCCAACATCCAGGCCCCTAGGTCACAAGAAGTAAGAGAAACACCTTGTGCCTGCAGGCCAATTGCAAAATCTATACGCAGCACATAACCCAATACTCGCAACGCAGTGGCCGAAAGGGACAAGGTGTTTATCTTGCTTCACGCACCCAACCCCTGAACTCCACACTCCACGACCCCCAACAAACAACCAAACACAACCCCACCAACCAACCAAAAGCCAGCTCACACCCCACACCACTAGAAGCGAGGCAATCATCCTGTGCCTGCAGGCCAATTGCAAAGTCTATTCGCAACACACTGCCCGATACTCGCAATGCAGTGGCCGAAAGGCGCAAGGTGTTTGCCTTGCTTCTTACATCCAATAGACACGCCCCATAAATCCCAACAAACTACGGCAGCCCCGCGAACGGGCCAACGTCCAGGCCCCTATCCTAGGTCACAAGAAGTAAGATAAACACCTTGTGCCTGCAGACCAATTGCGAGAATTATACAGATCACAATACCCACAACTTGCAGCGCAGTGGCCGAGAGGGACAAGGTGTTTATCTTGCTTCACGCACCCAACCCCTGAACTCCACACTCCACGAGCCCCAACAAACAACCAAACACAACCCCACCAACCAACCAAAAGCCAGCTCACTCCCCACACCACTAGAAGCGAGGCAAACACCTTGTGCCTGTAGGCCAATTGCGAAATCTATTCGCAACACACTGCCCGATACTCGCAATGCAGTGGCAGAAAGGCGAAAGGTGTTTGCCTTGCTTCTCGCCCCCACAATACCAGACACGAGGGAAACACCTTGCACCTGCAAACCAAATGCAGCATTAAAGCCAGCACAAAACGTTTGCGTTACTTATAGCGCTCAAATTTAAAACCAAGGAAAGCCCAGCCGCCGGTTTGGGAAACCAAACCGGCGGCTGCGAAGAGGAAAATATAACGGGAGTGGGATTATTTACCCTTAAAACGGGGCTTGCCTTTGCGGGAATTCTGCGGCGTGCGCGCAGGAATCTTATCGAACTTATTGCCGCTGGCCTTTTGCCGCGCGCCACCCTGCACAAACTTTTTGCGGCCCGGTTTATTTTCCGAGGGCAGCAGCTTGTCGATCATGTGCGCTTTGTTCATCTTGATCAGCGATTCACGTAAAAAACCCCAATTGCTTGGATCGTGATAGCGCAGCAGCGCCTTGTGCAACTTGCGCTGATCTTTATCGCGGGGGATATACAGGCTGCCCTTTTTGTAACTGAGCTTCTTCAGGGGGTTGCGCTGAGAGAAATACATGGCAGTAGCCAGCGACATAGGCGACGGATAAAAGGTTTGCACCTGATCCACCTCAAAGTCGTTTTTCTTAAGCCAAAGCGCCAGGTTGAGCATATCTTCATCTTCAGTACCCGGATGCGCCGCAATAAAATATGGCACCAGATACTGAGTTTTACCGGCTTCTTTCGAATATTTATCAAACAGCTTCTTGAACGCGTAGTAGCTCTCCATGCTCGGCTTCATCATCATGTCGAGCGGCCGGCCCTCGGTGTGTTCCGGTGCAATCTTGAGCATGCCACCCACATGGTGGGTTACCAACTCCTTCACGTACTCCGGGTCGCGCACGGCCAGGTCGTAGCGCAAGCCCGAGGCAATCGACACGCGATTTACGCCGGGAATGGCGCGCGCTTTGCGGTACAACTGCGTAGTGTGCTTGTGATCGGTACCCAGGTTTTTACAAATAGTGGGAAACACACAGGACAGGCGCCGACAGGCGCTCAGCGTGGGCAGGTCTTTACACTGCAGCCGGTACATATTGGCCGTGGGGCCGCCCAAGTCAGAAATGTGACCGGTAAAGCCCGGCACCTTGTCGCGGATGTCTTCTATCTCGCGCAAGATCGAGGCCTCTGAGCGGCTCTGAATAATGCGGCCTTCGTGCTCGGTAATGGAACAGAAGGTACAGCCGCCAAAGCAACCCCGCATGATATTGATCGACGTTTTGATCATTTCAAATGCGGGAATTTTTGCCTTGCCGTAGCTGGGGTGCGGTTTGCGCTGGTAGGGTAAATCGAATACGCCATCCAGCTCGTCGGTTTCGAGCGGCATGGGCGGCGGATTAACCCAGATTTCGCGGTTGCCGTGTTTTTGAATCAACGGGCGCGCATTGAAGGGATTTGCCTCTTGGTGCAATACGCGCGACGCGTGCGCGTAGAGCACCGGGTCGTTGCGCACCTTTTCAAAGCTGGGCAGGCGAATGTAGGTATTGGGATCTTTGTTACTGCGGCCGGCCAAGGGCATGGGAATAATGCGCACTGGCTGCACGTCATCATCGGCATTTTGCGACTGGGCAGTTTGACAGGGCGCGGCATTGGCCTGCAATTGATCACCACCGGCCTTTAAACCCACCTGAGTATTGTTCGCGTCACCGGCGCTGTCTTGCTGGTACTCGTAGGGGTTGGGCAATTTGTCGATATTGCCGGGCCAATCGATACGCGAAGAATCTATTTCGGTCCAGCCGCCCGGTGGGGTTTTGCGCACCACCGCCGTGCCGCGCAAATTGCTGAGTTGCTCGATGGTTTTACCCGCCGCCAGGCCGTGGGCAATGTCGGCAATGGCGCGCTCGGCGTTGCCGTACAACAAAATATCGGCCGTGGCATCGATCAACACCGAGCGGCGCACCTGATCGCTCCAGTAATCGTACTGGGCGATGCGTCGGAGACTGGCTTCAATACCGCCGAGCACCACGGGCACGTCGCTGTAGGCTTCTTTGCAGCGCTGCGAATAAACCAGTACACAGCGATCGGGGCGCTTGCCGCCCACGCCACCGGGAGTGTAGGCGTCGTCGTTGCGGACTTTTTTATCGGCGGTGTAGCGGTTAATCATGGAATCCATGTTGCCGCCGGAAACCCCAAAAAACAGGTTGGGTTTGCCCAGGGCTTTAAAGGGATCTGCCGATGTCCAATCGGGCTGGCAAATTAAGCCCACACGAAAACCCTGCGCCTCTAAAAAGCGACCAATTACCGCCATACCGAAGCTGGGGTGATCCACATAGGCATCGCCACACACGATGATGATGTCGCAGCTGTCCCAGCCCAGCTGGTCCATTTCGGCCCGCGACATGGGTAAAAACGGCGCTGGGCCGTAACATTCGGCCCAGTAGCGTGGATAGGAAAACAGCGGTGTTGCTTGCGTAGAATGCGCCATGGCTAGTTCCTACCGGCTCGGCCCGGATCGACCAGAGCCACTGCGGGGCTTGGCACCCGTTTTGGAGGTGCGCGGTTTTTTCGGGCCAGACTTGCCGCCGGTATTTTTGGCCGCGGGCTTTGGCGTGGACGCTTTACTCAGGGGCGCCAGTGCCGGACGGGCCTTTTTGGGCTTGGCGTGATCGGTGTAGTCATTGGCCTCTGCGCCCTCGGCGCGAGGCTTTTTCAACTGGCGGGCAAGCGGGCGTTTCGCCGCCCCCACGCGCAGTTTGCGCTCGTGCCGCTCGCGGGTTTCGCGGGTCTCCACCGCCTCTGACTGGGGTCGGTGTTCGATGCCAGCCGTGGCGCACAGGTCGCCAATTTCTTTGTCGGTTAATTCCACCCACTGGCCCACGCGCACATGGGAGGGGATAAAACAGTTGCCGTAGCGCACCCGCTTTAAGCGGCTAACGCGCACGCCCTGCGACTCCCACAAACGGCGCACTTCGCGGTTGCGGCCCTCCATGACTACGCAGTAAAACCAGCGGTTGCGGCCTTCGCCGGCACCGTCCACGATATCGGTAAACTGCGCCACGCCGTCGTCGAGCAACACGCCTTCTTTCAGGCGCTTGCGCATATCGTCGTCCACATCGCCCTGAATGCGCACCAGGTATTCGCGGTCGATCACCGAGGACGGGTGCATCAGCTTGTTGGCCAGCTCGCCATCGTTGGTGAACAACAATAAGCCGCTGGTGTTAAAGTCCAATCGGCCCACAGAAATCCAGCGTTCGCCCTTCAAGGCGGGCAGTCGGTCGTACACGGTGCGACGGCCCTCTGGATCGGAGCGCGAACAAATTTCGCCCTCTGGCTTGTTGTACAGCAATACGCGCCGGGTCACTTCGCCGGCGCTGAAAGTGACATTTTTTCCGTCTACGCGGATGCTTGCATCAGCGCCAACGCGGTCACCAAGGGCGGCCGTTTTGCCGTTGACTTCTACCCGGCCGGCGTCAATCAGACGCTCCATTTCTCGGCGCGAACCCAGCCCGGCGCGGGCCAGCACTTTTTGCAATTTTTCGTCACCGGGGACTTGGGCGTGTTCTTTGTGTTTACTCATACCGCATTCGGGTCTTCATTAAAGGGGTCGGCCGCGTCTGATTCAGAGGCGGTTGAAATGGCTGGATCTGTTTGCTGTGGCTCGGCCTCGGCGGCCAGCATATCCACTTCGGCAAAGCTCGCCTCGTGCTCACCGGCCGATTCGTCGGCTGGTGCGTCGGCGTGAGTTTCTTCTGCGCCACCGTCGGCTGGCGCGGGGGCACCTGCCGCCAGTAAATCCGCCTCTGCATGACTCTCGCCGTCCGTGGGCGCGCTTTCCTGCGCTGCTGCCTCAGCCAAAGCAGCCTCCGGGTCTATACCGGCCACTTCGGCCATGGCTTCTTCGATGCCTTCACGCTCTTCTGTGTCGGGATCATCCACCAGATCCAGCTCTTTGTTTAATTCATCCAGGTCGCGCAGCTCGCTCAGCGAGGGCAGCTCGTCCAAACTTTTCAGGTTGAAATAATCTAAAAACTGTCGAGTTGTAGCGTACAGCGACGGGCGCCCCGGCACATCGCGGTGCCCCACCACTTTGATCCACTCGCGCTCAGACAGGGTTTTAATAATGTGTGAGCTTACGGCCACACCGCGAATTTCTTCGATGTCGCCGCGGGTGATGGGTTGACGATAGGCAATCAGCGACAGAGTTTCCAACAGCGCCCGCGAATACTTCTGCGGCTTTTCATCCCACAAGCGATTGACCCAGGGGGCCGTCTCTGCGCGCACCTGAAAGCGCCAGCCGGAGCCCACTTCTTTTAATTCGAAGCCTCGCCCGTCGCAGTCGGCCTGAATATCTTCCAGGGCCGCTTTAATTTCGTCTTTGGGTACCGGCTCTGCGCCCTCCTCGCTCACAAACAGCTCGGACAGTTTTGCCACTGTGAGCGGCTGCCCGGCGGCCAGCAGCGCGCCCTCTACAATTTTGCGCAACAGCGTGCGATCCATGGGTGCCGCTGTCTCTTCGGCCGCCTCGGCCTCAGCGGCGTCTTCGGTATCGACGACAGCCGGTTGCACCTCGGGCGCTGCGTCGTCTGCCGCAGCAACTTCGGTAAGCTCGGGGGATGTGTGTTCTGGGGTATCAGCCATGGCTACTGCGTTCTCGCTCTCACGTGGATTGCGCCAAAACTGTCGTTTTGCACAATTTCCACCAGGGATTCTTTAATCAATTCCAACACGGCCAGGAAGGTTACAACCACACCTAACCGGCCCTCTTCCACGGTAAACAACTGCACAAAGGGCATGAATTGTTTGTGCGCCAAGCGGTCCAGCACCTGCCCCATGCGCTCGCGGGTAGACAACTTTTCTTTGGTCACGTGGTGGCTCTCGAACATATCGGCGCGGCGCAGCACTTCAGATAGCGCAAGCAGCAGTTCTTTGAGATCCACATCCGGCTCTGGGCGCGTTAAATTGCGATCGGGAGCCTGGGCGGTGGCGTGAAACACATCGCGTCCAACGCGCGGCAGCTCGTCTAAATCTTCAGCGGCCTGTTTAAAGCGCTCATATTCCTGCAAGCGGCGGATAAGCTGGGCGCGGGGGTCCTCTTCCTCTTCCTCCTCATTGCTGGAGCGGGGCAACAACATGCGCGATTTGATTTCCGCCAACATGGCCGCCATCACCAGATACTCGGCGGCCAGTTCGAACTGGATGGCGCTCATCATCTCCACATAGGCCATGTACTGGCGCGTGATTTCGGCGACATTGATTTCCAATATGTCTAAATTCTGGCGTCGAATCAGGTACAACAGCAAATCCAGCGGGCCCTCGAAGGCCTCCAGGATCACCTCCAGGGCATCTGGCGGAATGTAGAGGTCTTTTGGGAGATCGGTAAACGCCTTGCCCTGCACTATGGCGAAGGGCATTTCAGCTTGATCGGGTCGCTGTGCCGGTGCCTCCTGCCCGTCGGCCGCCTCCTGAGCACCCTGCAATTCGGCGTCGGGCGCAGGCGAAGCGGGCTCGGGGGTGTCTGCCTGGGTCTCGTCGGGCAAGGTATCTAGATCGGGGCTCACTAAATCGGGGCTTTCGGGGCTCACAATGTCACTCTCAGCACGGGTTGCTCTCTCAGCAGGCTAATCGGGCAGTCAAAGGGACACATTATGAGGCCCCAGCTGGGTGGCTGCAATCGCAATCGTGCCCCAGCTTAGCCCAGACGCTACGCCGGGCCCGCAGGTGCCCGGCTAGCTCGCCTCAAAGGGGCTGAAATCGCCAATCCCCTGCCGCACCAGCGCCGGCACATCGCCCGTTAAATCAACTACGGTGGTGACCTCTAGCCCGCAATAGCCGCCGTCGATCACCAAATCCAATTGGTGCTGCAAGCTGTCGCGAATGTCGTAGGGATCGGTCATGGGGTATTCGTCGCCCGGCATCTGCAGGGTGACGCTCATTAACGGCTCGCCCAGCTCCTCTAGCAGCGCCAGGGCGATGGCGTTGTCGGGCACGCGCAAGCCAATGGTCTTGCGCTTGGGGTGCATCAACCGGCGCGGCACTTCGGAGGTTGCCTCAAGAATAAAGGTGTACTGGCCGGGCGTGTGGTTTTTCAACATGCGATACACCTGGTTATCCACCTTCGCGTAGGTAGACAGCTCGGACAGATCGCGGCACATCAGGGTGAAATTGTGGTGTTTGTCGAGCTGGCGCAGTGCGCGAATGCGGTCCAGCGCATTTTTGTCGCCGATATGGCAGCCGATGGCGTAGGCACTGTCGGTGGGATAGGCAATCACTCCCCCTTTGCGCACTATCTCGGCGGCCTGTGCCACTAATCGGTGCTGGGGGTTTTCTGCGTGTATCTGGAAAAACTGGGCCACACGGCCTCCTTGCGGTTATTAAGCTATCGGTTTGGACCCAACTGAGCCCCGTCCTGTTTCTCGAGCCAAGGTAGCAGCCCCGGCAACTCCCACACCGGCGTGAGTGCCGCCGGCAGGTGGCCCGCGCAACCCAGCTCCTGCCACGGCTGATCGGGCAGGTGAAAATCGCTACCGATGGAAGCCGCTAGCGCAAATTGCTGAATCAGACGGGTTAAATCCTGGGTGGCTTTTGCCTCCTGTGCACCGCTGATCACTTCAACGGCCTCGCCGCCCTCGGCCTTAAAGTCGGCCAAGAGCTCGCACAACTTGGTGCGCGTCAAATCGTATTTCAGCGGATGCGCCAGCACAGCCACACCGCCGGCCGCGCGAATCAGTGCAATGGCCTCTGCCAAGTCGGGAAATTGCTGTTTAACGTCGCCGGGCTTGCCATTACCCAAATAGCGCTTAAAGGCCTGAGCCTGAGACTTTACCTTGCCCAGAGCCACCAGCGCGCGGGCAAAATGCGGCCGGCCTATGCTGCCGCCATTGGCCTCCAGCCGCGCCTGGCGCAGAATATCTTGCTCGCCACTCAAGCCGGCTTTGGCCAAGGCCTTGGCAATCAGCACAGAGCGCTGTTCGCGCACCTCGGCCATGGTTTGCAGCTGCCGCTGCAGGGTGGCGCAATCTGGGTTGAGGCCAAGCCCCACCACATGCACACCGCGCCCGCGCCAAGTGCTCGACACCTCAATCCCCGGCACTAACCCTATGCCAAAGGTTGCAGCCGCCGCCCGCGCCTCCGGGTAGCTAGCCAGGGTATCGTGGTCGGTTACCGCCAGAACCTGCACGCCCTTATCACTGGCTCTCGACAGCAGCGCTTCAGGCCGTAAAATACCGTCCGATGCGCTGGTATGTGTATGTAAATCAAACAAGCAAGTAATATGGACCCCCAGGCGGGAAGCACGCAGCCCCCTTAGCCATGTTAATTAACCCATAATGGGCCGATGTAATCCGCCATTTTGCCACTGAGACGCCGATGACCCAAGCACAAAACGAATCCAGCACTATCGCCCCCAAAGATAATTTGGGCGCACCGCAGAAACCCGAGCGCGAAAATCTGCTGATAAACCTGCTGTTTAACATCATCATCCCCACCGTGATTCTGACCAAGTTCAGCAACGACGCTTGGCTCGGCACTAAAATAGGCCTGGTGGTGGCACTGTCTTTCCCACTGCTGTACGGACTGCGCGATTTCAGAAAACGCGGCAAATTCAATTTTTTCTCCATCCTGGGCATTGTCAGCGTCACGCTAACGGGCGGCATCAGTCTAATGGAGCTCGACCCCAAGTATATTGCTATCAAGGAGGCCGCCATTCCCGGCCTACTGGGTATTGCCACCTTGCTATCGCTAAAAACCCGATTTCCGCTGGTGCGAACCTTTATTTATAACGACCAACTGTTAAAAGTAGACGTGGTCGATAAAGCCTTAGATGACTACAACAACCACGCCGCCTTTGAGCGCGTGCTGCGCAATGCAACCTACCTGCTGGCTTGTTCCTTTTTCGTTAGCTCGACGTTGAACTACTTGCTGGCAAAATGGATTGTCGTTAGCGCACCCGGCACCGAAGCCTTTAACGAAGAGCTGGGAAAAATGACCGCCCTCAGCTACCCAGTAATTGTTGTACCCGCCATGGCCATCATGATGTTTGCACTGTTTTATTTGTTCAAAAACATTAAAAAATTGACCCACCTAAACTTTGAAGATTTGCTTAACGACGCTTGATGCCGCGCAGAATCGCGCACAACGTTAGTCAATAATTAAAGGAAACCCCATGTATTACGCTGTTATCAGCCAGGATGTACCCAACTCCCTGCCACTGCGCAAAAAAGCGCGGGCAGACCATCTGGCCAGACTGGAGGCGCTCAAAGAACAGGGGCGACTGCTCATCGCGGGCCCCTGCCCGGCCATAGATGCAGATGATCCCGGCGAAGCGGGTTTTAGCGGCAGCCTGGTGGTGGCAGAATTTGCAAATTTAGAGGCAGCGCAGCACTGGGCCGATGCCGACCCCTACATCAGCGCCGGGGTTTATGAAAAGGTCGTCGTGAAACCCTTTAAAAAAGTATTACCCTAACGTGACGTCGCCAACAGCACGCGATTAATGAAGCCGTTACACTGCCACACATTTAACAGCGGAACCCATGCACGTGATTAAAACTTCAACGCTCCTATTGCTCGCCACCTTGTTCACTGCCGGTCTTTGGGCACCCAGCAGTTTCAGTCAGGAAACACGCTATATATCGGACCAACTGTTTGTGCCGCTGCGCAGTGGCCAGGGCAATCAATACCGCATTATTCACCGCGGACTGCCCTCCGGTACGGCGGTGAAATTCATCGAGCAAAGTGAAGATGGTGAATGGAGCCTGGTAGAGGTGAAAAATGGCGACCAGGGCTGGATTCGCAACCAATACTTGTTAGAAGCACCCACGGCGTCGGTGCAATTAGAACGCAATCAAGCCGAACTTGCTAAACTGCGCACCGATTACGCGAATTTACAAAACGACTACCGCGAACTGAGCGGCGATAAAAGCAGCGTGCTAAACAACCTGTCGAGCTTAACCGCCCAACGCGATCAGCTGGCCCAAGAGCTGGCCGATATCAAACAATTGTCCAGCGGTGCCGTGGAGTTAAACGAGCGCTACCAAAGCTTGTTGGAAAAACACCAAATGCTGCAAACTGAAGCCGATATTCTAAAGGCCAGCAACCAGCGCCTGCAGAGCGACAAAGCTTATAACCAGTGGATTTTTGGCGCCAGCATCTTAGGTGTCGGCATGCTCTTTACCCTATTAATTCAGGGGTTAAGCGGCCGGAAGCGGAAATCCGAGTGGATTAACTAGGAGTTTTATTCATGCGCAGCTGCCGCTTAGTACTTGTTGCAACCCTCTGGCTAACCCTATGCTTGCCCGCGCTGGCCGCCAACCCCAAGGTAAAACTGGAAACCGACCTGGGGGTGATTGTGCTGGAAGTTTTTGCCGACAAGGCGCCCGCCACGGCCGCCAACTTTTTGAGCTATGTGGACGACGGGTTTTACAATGGCACTATTTTTCATCGCGTGATTCCGGGCTTTGTGGTGCAAGGCGGCGGTTTGACCTTCGACTTTGTCAACAAACCCACCCGCGAGCCGGTGAAAAATGAATCCAACAACGGCCTAAAAAATCATTACGGCACCCTGTCGATGGCGCGCACCGCCCACCCGGACAGTGCCACATCGCAGTTTTTTATCAATGTCAACTTGCGCGGCAACATCCACCTGGACGCCAGCAATAACAAACCGGGTTATGCCGTCTTCGCTAAAGTTATAGAAGGTATCGACGTGGTGGACGCCATTACCCGCGAACCGCGCGGCCAATACCGAGCCTATCCGGAAGCGCCCAACAACCCGGTGCGCATCCTGAAAGCCAGCCGGCTTTGAGGGCGCACAGCGCGGACACCTGTACTTGTCCGCGCACATTTTTCACTCCTAATTTTAGAGATTCGCCGTGACTAACCTGCGCCCCACAGCCCTGAGTATCAATTTGAATAAAATTGCCCTGATTCGCAACTCGCGGGAGGGCAACTACCCCGATGTTTGCGCACATGCACAACAGTGTATCGACCTGGGCGCCAATGGCATTACCGTGCACCCACGCCCCGACCAGCGGCACATACGCGCGCGCGACGTGCACGAATTGGCAGAGCGTATTGGCAACCAGGTGGAGTTCAATGTGGAGGGCAACCCCTTTGCGCCGGCACAGGGCAGCTACCCAGGTTTTATGGCGTTAGTCGCAGCCACGCGGCCGGCCCAATGCACATTGGTACCCGACAGCGACGCCCAACTGACCTCGGACCACGGCTTTGATTTAATACAGTCGGGCCAATCGCTGGCACCCATCATTGCTCAACTGAAAGACCAGGGCATGCGGGTTAGCCTGTTTATGGACCCAGATCCTGCCCAAATAGCACTGGCGGCAAAGCTTGGCGCCGATCGCATTGAGCTCTATACAGGCCCTTACGCTGCCGCCCACAAGGCCAAGGACGCCAATTTGGAGGCATTGCTCGCACAGTTTGCCAAGGCCGCACAGGTGGCCACCGAACTGGGCCTGGGGGTGAATGCCGGCCACGACCTGAACCTCGACAACCTGGCGGACTTTAGGACCGCAGTGCAACCGCTGCTGGAGGTCTCCATTGGTCACGCCTTTACCGTGGATTGCATTGCGCTAGGCATGCCAGCGGCACTGCGCGCCTATTTGCAGCGTTGTGGCGCTCCCACGGGCGAAAATATTGGCTAGTCTTACCGGTGAGGCTGGGTTAAGGTGGATTTAACGGGCCAGCGACTGGCCGCAGTTGCCACCCGCCCACAAAATAATACCCAAGCCCTGAGGTACAGGCTTGCAGCGCGTCCTGCGACGGCTGTTTCTAACGCGCCGTCGGGGCTTCTGGCAACCGCCCCGGCCACCGGTAAGGAGTGCATTATGCAATCGATTCTCGTGCAGGATTTTATGAACCGCCAACCCTTGGTGGTCAACGATACCGACAACATCCGCACCGTCGTCACCAAACTGCTGGAACACAAGGTCATTGGCGCGCCCGTGATCGACCAACAACGCCAATTAGTGGGCTTTGTGTCCGAACAGGACTGCATTAAAGAAATGCTTAACGATGCCTTCTACTGCGAGGAGCCCGCCAGCGTCACCAAAGTCATGCATAAAAACGTGCTAACCGTGAGCCCTACCACCAGCATTGTCGAGGTTGCCCAGACCATGCTGGCCAACAAGCCCAAAAATTATCCGGTCATCGAGGGCGGCAAGCTGGTGGGTTTGATTAGCCGCCAGCACGTATTGCGCGCGCTACTCGCCAATGACGACGACTGCTACTTGCGCAAACCCGCTTAACAGCGCGCAATATTCATCGCGTTACACGCCACCATTGACCTGTAACGCAAGGCGCACTAGGGTGCGCCTTTATTTTGCCCGCAACCTGCACGCCACATGACCCAAACATCGCCCCCAACACAGCCTCTGCCACGCCTGTCCATTTACGGCGCGGGACGCCTTGGCCAAAGCCTAGGGCGCCTCTGGCATCAGCTCCAGCGGGTGCACATCACGCAGGTAATCTGTCGCACGCCCTCGCGCGCAGCGGCGGCCACTGCGTTTATCGGCAGTGGGCAGCCTTGCACCCCAGCAGACCCACCCGCAGATTGCGACATCTGGCTCATCGCCTGCCCCGATGCCCACATTGCCGAGGCTGCTGCCTGGCTGCGCGACCACACGCAACTAAACGCCGCGCAGCAGGTGTTTCACTGTGCCGGCAGCCTCTCGCACCAAGCGCTGGCCGCGGCGCATCCGGCAGGTTTAGCCAGCATTCATCCGGTGCACGCCTTTGCGTCGCCGGCGCATTCGGTCAAAAACTTTGCCGGCAGCTACTGTGTCGCCGAGGGACAGGCGACGGCTTTAGCCGTACTCAAACCGCTGTTTACAGCCCTGGGCGGCCGCTGGTTAGCGCTGCCTACCGCGACACCCGCGGCCAAAGCCCTGTATCATGCGGCCACCGTTACCGCCAGCAATCACCTGGTCAGCCTACTGGCGCAAGCGCAGCAGTTGGCCACCCGCGCGGGGCTGGCCGCTGAGGATGCCGCCGCGCTCTTGCAACCGCTGGCCCAGCAGAATTTGCACAACGTATTTCGATCGGGAGCGGTTCAAGCCTTAACTGGCCCAATCAGTCGCGGCGATCAAACCACCGTCGCGGCACACCTGGACGCGCTGGCACCGCACCCGGACGACCAAAGGCTCTACCGAGCGCTGGCCGAGGCGACTCTGGCAATCGCTCGGCAGCAGGAACTTGCAAGCGATACACAGTTGGCTTCGCTGACGCAGCTACTCCAGCAACAACACCCAGAAATCGAATAAACCGCTGTCCCCCGTAAATCCGGCAGCGCGCAAACCCACTCAGAAGTGAAGACAACACCATGCCCAAAGGCCCGCAAGACTCTGAAGAGTATCAAAAGAAAAAGCAGTTTTTTGATCGGCTATTGACGATTTACGGGCGCAAACCCGTGCTGGAAGCACTGCAACAGCCTGGTATAAAAATACACCGGCTGCACCTGGCCGACAGCAACAAGCCGGCAGCCGTTATTGACGAAATTATTGAGATTGCCCGCCAGCAGGGCGCAGAAATTTGCACCCACAGCAAACAAGCATTGTCGCGCATTTCGCGCAATGGCAAACAAGACCAAGGCGTGGCCGTTGATTTATTGATGCAAGGCTATCAAAGCGATAGCGACTTTCTGCGCGAAGCACCAGACCGCTACGAGTTGATCGCTCTGGATGGCATCACCAACCCTCAAAACCTGGGCATGATAGTACGCAGCGTTGCCGCGAGCGGCATCGCAGGCGTACTACTGCCTAAAAAAGGTTGTGCGCAAATCGATCCATTGGTCATTAAAGCGAGCGCGGGCGCGTTATTTCGCTGTCCGATTATTCGCTGTGACGATCTGGCTGAAAGCTTAACGGTTTTTAAAGCGAGAGGCGCGCGCATTTGCGCGCTAAGCTCCCATGCCTCGCAAACTGTGCAAGCGTTTAACACGCCAGCGCCGACAATTTTTGTACTTGGCAATGAAACCCACGGCGTGTCTGCTATTACCAACGCGTTGTGCGACACCCAATTGCGCATTCCTATGGCCAACGGCGTCGAGTCATTGAATGTCGCCATTACCGCCAGTTTATTGGCGTTCAGGCATCAACTTTAGGCGGCTTAAACAGGCGAATCTGAGTTTTTAACAAAGCGCTGACGTCGGCCTCTTGAGCACCGTACAAGCCCTGTTCAAATAACCTGGCCAACCGCTGCACTTGCCCGGTATATGCTGGGTAGCGCGCCACAACACGAGCAAAGTAATCGCCAACTGCCTCCCCTGGCTGGCGGGCCATGCCGGCTTTGCGCTCAAACTGTCGCAACATTTTATGAAGCTTTGGCAGCGGTCGGGGGCGATTGCGCCAGGCAAACCACAGGGCAATCAACAACACAGGCCCCACTGCCCCCACCAGAAAAAACACACCTAGCCGCCAGGGCTCCAAGCCGCCCAACAGATTTTTAAGCAGTGAGGATTGGCGTTCGGTATCAAAACCCACCACGCTGTTTTGCCAGCGGTAGTTAATTTCCTCCCACTGCAGGCGCGCCTGATTGAGCCAATTGATGTGACTGTAGCGCATCAAGGATAAAGGCTCTCCCAGCAAATCGACGCTGTCTTGCATGGCTGCGCGCAGGCCGTCGCGAATACGAGTGGGGGCCACAGCCGCGGTGGGGTCTACCCGCTGCCAGTGATCAGTTAACCAAACCTCGGCCCAGGCGTGGGCATCCATTTGATGTACCAGTAAATAATCACCTGACAAGCCTGGCTCGCCCCCCTGATAGCCCGTCACCACGCGCGCAGGAATACCAGCGGCGCGCGCAAACACCACAAAACTGCTGGCAAAGTGTTCGCAAAAACCTTGCTGTGTTTGAAACAAAAAGTCATCCACGCTGTGTTCGCCCAGCGCCGGCGGCTGCAGCGTGTACACAAAACGCGACTGAACAAGGGCCAAAAAGCGTTCGATCAACGCCTCGGGGGCGAGCCCTTCCGAGCGCCACTGGTCGGCGAGCGCTTGAGTGCGCGGGTTGAATCCCTCGGGCAGAACCAAGTAGTGCCGGCGCATAACCGGATGCAGCTCGTCGACCACGGGTCTGTCCACTGCGGTCACCGAAAACCGGCTGCGCTCGGACAAAGGCGTCAAGGCCTGCACCGTTTGGTCCACAGTAATCGCCCAACGCTTAGTGCTGTCAATGGCAACGGGCAGCCCGAGGGTAAACAGCCAGCGCTGGTGGCTGGGCTCCATCAAAATGCGGTAGTTGAGCAGCGGCTCTCCGGGCTGGATATCACTGCGCTGTATCCGCCAAGGCGACGGCGTCTGATTAAACACATCAAAGGCTCGGCCGCCCGGATTGAAATCATAGGAGCGAGCGCGCCAAGTGCGGCCATCAAATTTACTCATAACCAATCCGCGCCAATAGCGCTCGGATGGAGGCGGTAAGTCGCCGTCAAAATCCACCCGAAAAGCCAGCTTGCCGGACTTGGTTAAATTCACCACATCGCCGGGCGAAAGCGAATCGCTAATGCCTGTTTTGGCCGCGTGCTTCTGCATCGGCATGGCCCACAGCGGCCCTGTACGCGGCAGAATCATAAACAATACCAACATGAGCGGCACTGCCTGAAGCAACAGCAAACCGCTGTGCTTTAAGGCGCGTTTCACCACCCCCTGCGTGCCGCTAAACAACAACTGTTGAGCGGCGAGTAGCAGCCAGATAGACACCAAGCTGTACACCGACTCTAGAATCATCTGAGAAAACAACAGTTGTGCAGCCGCCGCGAAATACCCCAAAAACACCACCAGCAACGCATCCCGGCGGGTTTTCATTTCCAGTAATTTCAACAGCATTCCCACCAGCAGCAAGCCGGTCATGGGCTCGACCCCGCGCCAGCTGCCGTAGCCCCGCCAAATACCAAAGGCGCACACCACCACCAACAGGGTTTTAATGATGGCACCCGGCATGGCCCAGCGCCCTAAATAAATGCGCCAGCGCCACAAAAAGGTGACTGCGCCCGCCAGCAACACCCACATGGGCAAATGCCCCAGGTGCGGCGCCAACGCCCATATCAACGCAAAGAAAAGCCACAGCTGACTGTTGCGCGGAATCTGATCAATCAGCATGACGAGCCTCTTGGCCAAACAGCGCCAACTGCTGTAAACACCGCTCGCGGTGCGCATCGCCCTGCCCCATGGCCAGCGACTGTCCGGGCAGTGTCAGCGAAAAAGGCAGCCCGCGCCGATCTAAATAAAGCACCCAATAACACAGACGACTCAATCGACTTTCCGTATCCATTCCGGCAAAAAAATCCCAGTCCAGGGCCTGTGCTTGCCCCTCGGATTGGGCAAATTGTTTGAGCATCAACCCCTGGCCCCGCGCATACTGTTTCCAGGCGATACGGCGCAACGATTGGCCGGGCTGGTAGGCCTCCAGCCCGACAAAGTCATCGCTACCGGTGCGCTGAAAATGGGCGTCAAGCTCGCCATCGGCATCGGCCCAAGGGGCTTGATCGGAGGCCACCGGACGCGGGTACACCAGCGCGCGGGCGTCTAAATCGAGCCAGGTCCAGCAGCGAACAATGCCCAAGGGGTACACCGACTCCACCTTTAGTCGACCCGGCACCAGCCAGCCGCGCGCGCGACTTTGCGCCCACAGGGTAAGGGTGATTTCGTCGCCGTCCATATCGGCGGCTATGGGCGCCTCGCCAAGCCATTGCAGGCTTAACATACGCCCCTTTTGCTGACCGCTTTTTCGCGCGAGCTGCAGGCGAAACGCCGCCCGCTCGCCCAGGAACACAGGTTTTACGTCCGCCAGCGTCAATACCAGTCCGGCGAGATTGTGGTAGGTGTGCAAAATTGCCACGACAAAGGCGCTTAGCAGTAAAAATGCCAGCCCCAAGATCAGCGAATTTTCATAATTGGTGCCCAATACCCACAGCAATAGCAGCAGGCATACAAAGGCTAGGCCACCGACGCTTGGAAAAATAAACACGTTGCGCTGGCCAAGTTGAATTTGGCGGGCAGGTTTGATTCGGCGCTTTATCCAGGCGTGAAAGCGCTGGTGCCAGAATCCCATTAAGCGATTCAACCCTTTCTCCCAGGTGAGGCAAACAGTGGTGAAGTGTGCACGGAAGGGTAACGCGAAAGCGCTCAGGAGACCATAAAGACGGCGTCAAAATCTCCGTCTTCCGTTACCAGGTGGACGCCAATAAGATCCTTGCTGGCGGGCATTTGGTCGCCCACATAAAAGGCCTTGGGCCTATCGGCCTCAAAGTGACGCCCCTGCAGAGAGAATTTTTCACAGGCATTTTGTACCACAATGTCGGAGAACCGCTCCATGGCTGCAACGGGAATATAGCCCTCTCCGGCGGGCTCGCCACTGAGCGAACTGGAGATGTGCTGCACCTGTTGCGCCGCCAGCGCCAGGCCAAAATGGAATTGCGCCTCGCCAAAAATGCGCTGCATAACGATATAGGGCAATCGCCGCTGCAACTCGCGCTGACAATGAATGGCCCGAACGCTGACAGTTTGCCGACAGATACGCTGTAGCCCCTTAACCAATTCATTTAAACACAGCTGCAACTGCTCAGCTTGCGGCAGTTGCGCCAAGGCCGCCTGGCTGGCATCACGGTAATGCTTTTGTTGAAGGGTAAAAGCTGTCTCGAGTTCAATCAACTCCGCCTGGTTGAGATAGTCCAGCTCGACCAGGATACTGCCCAAACTCACGTGCGTGGCCTGTTGCAATATCACCAACCGCTCAAGATCAGCCTCCGACAAAAAACCTTGCTTTACTGCTAGTTCACCCAGCATGAGGTCTGTACTGCGCTGCAGCCGATTGAGCTGGGCCACCTGGCGCCGGGTTAGCAGGTTACTGTCTACCGCCAAGGCGCCCAAGGACTTGTTGCGTCGCCGCAACAGGTCAATGCCACAGCGCAGCTGCATACCATCCAACCGCCCTTGCTCTTGCAAAAACTGGCCGAATAATGCCGGTGTCATCGGTGCCCTCTCTGACTCATTGCTGTCGACTTGCTGTTATCGTTTAGCAGGCACTGCAGCGCCATAGATTCGGCGCCTGCCAATGATAAGTTATAGTCCAGAAACGCGCGGCGCGGCGACCACCGGTCGGCACCTGAGGAAATATCCCGGATTTAGCCCTGTAGAACGTCCACAGAGTCCAATGTGAGGCGCACCAGACTGTCACCTTGGTGGTCACCTTGTTCGCCCGTACCTTTAACGCGGTGGGCAACCACCGGTGCAAACAGCGTTTGCAGATCTTCTGGCAGTAGGTATTTACGGCGGTGTAACAGCGCCCAGGTCTTGGCCGACTTCAACAGTGCCAGAGCGCCGCGTGGAGACAAGCCATAACTGTATTGCGGGGCCGTGCGCGTGTGGTTCACCAACCGCTGAAGGTAGTCGAGCACTGCGTCCGAGACTTTGACCTCGTCGATGGCCGCGCGCAATTTGTTCAATTGTGCAGGCGTCAGGGCGGGTTTGATACGGGTGAGCAGTGTGCGGCTGTCCTCGCCTTGAAACAGCGCGCGCTCGGCTGCTTCAGAGGGATAACCCAAACTGATGCGCATCAAAAAACGATCCAGCTGCGACTCGGGTAGATGAAAAGTTCCCGCCTGCGAGAGGGGGTTTTGCGTGGCGATCACAAAAAATGGGTCTGGCAGCTGACGGGACTCGCCGTCGATAGTCACCTGCCCTTCTTCCATGGCCTCCAGCAAAGCACTTTGGGTTTTGGGCGTAGAGCGATTGATTTCGTCGGCCAACAATATCTGCGAAAACACGGGCCCCGGATGAAAACTGAACTGGCCGTCGGTCTGATTAAACACAGAGACGCCCAATATGTCGCTGGGCAGTAAATCGGAGGTGAATTGTATGCGCTGATAGGAAAGTCCAAGCACTTGGGCCAAGGCGTGTGCCAGGGTGGTTTTTCCCATGCCGGGTAAGTCTTCGATCAATAAGTGGCCGCGCGCGATGAGGCAGGTCACCGCCAGTTTGATCTGCTCGTCTTTGCCCAGCAGCACGCTGGCCACCTGTTCACAGGCGGCAGCCACGGGCTCCAGCAGCTTACTAAAGGGCATTTAGGCCTCGCTGCAAGTCTGCTTTGAGATCTTCGACATTTTCAAGTCCCACCGACAGACGAATGAGGTTTTCCGTGATGCCAGCTTCGGCCTTGTCGGCCTCGGACAGACGCCCGTGGGTAGTGGTCGCCGGGTGAACAATGGTGCTTTTGGCGTCACCCAGATTTGCGGTAATACTAAAAATTCGCGTAGCGTCGATACACCGCCACGCCGCTTCACGCCCCCCTTGCACCTTGAAGGACAGCACGCCACCAAAGCCTCGCTGCTGCTGTTTGGCCAGCTCGTGGCCAGGGTGACTGGGCAATCCGGCGTAATACACCTGCGCCACTTGCGGCTGCTGGTGCAACCACTCAGCCAGGGCCAGGGCACTGGCGCAGTGGGCGTCCATACGCAAACGCAGGGTCTCTAAACCCTTGACGAAAACCCAGGCATTGAAGGCGCTCATGGTGGGACCCGCGGTGCGCACAAAGGCCAACACTTCGTCCATGTGGGCTTGGCTGCCCACCGCCACGCCGCCCACACAGCGACCTTGACCGTCTAGGTACTTGGTGGCCGAGTGCACCACGATATCGGCGCCCAAACTGAGGGGTTTTTGCAATGCTGGCGAGCAAAAACAATTGTCTACCACCAACAAAGCGCCGTGATTTTTTGCCAGTGCAGCAATGGCCGGCAGATCTGCCACTTCACACAAAGGATTGGATGGTGTTTCCAGAAACAACATTTTGGTGGCCGGTGTTAAGGCCGACTGCCAGCTGTCTAGATCCGTTAAATTCACAAAGGTCGTCTGAATACCCAGCTTTGCCAGGTACTTATTAAAGAGCGCATTGGTGGTACCAAAAACGCTGCGCGAGCACACCACGTGGTCGCCCGCCTTCAACAGTGCCATGCAGGTACTGAGAATTGCCGCCATACCCGACGACGTGGCCACCGCCGCCTCACCGCCCTCCAAGGCCGCCATGCGCTCTTGAAAATAGCGCACGGTGGGGTTGGTGTAGCGCGAGTAGACATTGCCAGGGTTTTCGCCGGAAAAACGCGCTGCCGCCGCCTGAGCCGAGTCAAACACATAGCTGGAGGTGAGGAACATGGCCTCGCCGTGCTCGCCTTCTGGCCCGCGTAGCTGGCCAGCCCGCACGGCCAGGGTATCCAAGCCGGCGTCGGACAATGCCTCGTTTAACAAGTTGCGCTGCTGATCCAAATAAGCTGCAGAACCCAAGTCCTTTTTCGCCATGCGTTGGTCGCCTTTGCTTGAAAAAATTAATTAGCCCAGTTCGTGCATGTCATTGTGCAGGCCAATTACGGTGTCGCCATCGCCTGCTTTTTTGATCTTGCCCGCCTTTGCCGCATCGTTGCGCGCCGCGTCGAGTTTGGCCAGATAGGCCTCGTCCACGTCGCCGGTGACATATTCGCCGGTAAACACCGAGCAATCAAACTGACCCACTTCGGGGTTGCCTTCGCTGGAGGCGGCAATCAGATCTTCCAGCTCCTGATAGATCAGCCAGTCGGCCCCGATTTCGCTGCAGATGGCTTCCGTAGAGCGATTGTGGGCGATCAGCTCTTTGGCAGAGGGCATGTCGATACCGTACACATTCGGGTAGGACACTGCCGGCGCGGCGGAGGCAAAATATACTTTGTTGGCGCCCGCTTCGCGGGCCATCTGAATAATTTGCTGACAGGTCGTACCGCGCACGATGGAGTCATCCACCAACAGCACATTTTTCCCTTTGAACTCCAGCTCAATGGTATTCAATTTTTGGCGCACCGATTTTTTGCGCTGCTGCTGGCCCGGCATAATAAATGTGCGGCCGATGTAGCGGTTTTTTACCAGGCCTTCGCGGAACTTAACGCCCAGCGTTTGCGCCAGCGCCTGGCCGGCCACGCGCGATGAATCGGGGATGGGCACCACCACGTCAATATCGTGATCGGGCCTTTCGCGCAGAATTTTCTCGGCTAACTTCTCGCCCTGGCGCAGACGCGCCTTGTAGACAGAAATGCCGTCCATGATGGAGTCGGGACGGGCAAAGTAAACGTGCTCGAAGATACACGGGCGCAGGGCTGGCGCCTTGGCGCATTGGCGGCGGTGTAATTGGCCGTGCATATTGATGTAAATCGCCTCGCCCGGCGCCACATCGCCCTCCAGGGTAAAGCCCAGCGTATCCAGCGCCACGCTCTCCGATGCCACCATGTATTCGTCGCCGTTGGGAGTGCTGCGCTTGCCGTATACCAGCGGCCGAATACCGTGGGGGTCGCGAAAGGCCACAACGCCGTAATTGGCAATCAGTGCCACCACTGCATAGCCACCCTTAACGCGGTCGTGCAGCGCTTCTACGGCGGTGAAAAAATCATCGGCCGAGGGCGTGAGCTTATTCAGCCGGTGCAGTTCGTGGGCAAAGACGTTAATTAATACTTCCGAATCGGAATCGGTATTGATGTGGCGCAGATCCGCCCGGAACACATGCTCGCTCACCTCGGCGGCATTGGTGAGATTACCGTTGTGTGCCAGTGCGATGCCGTAGGGAGAGTTGACGTAGAAAGGCTGCGCCAGTGCCGGCCCCGAGCTGCCCGCCGTGGGGTAGCGCACATGGCCAATACCCATGTTGCCCACCAGGCGCAGCATATGGCTGGTGCGAAACACGTCGCGCACCAGGCCATTGGCCTTGACCTGTGCCAACCGGCCCTCGTGGCATGTCACAATTCCAGCGGCGTCCTGGCCTCGGTGCTGAAGCATCGTTAGGGCATCGTACAACTGGGTGTTGACGTTACCTTTTCCGACAATTCCTACAATACCGCACATAGTTTTTCACCTTAGCGCATACGCTAGTTTAACAATCTCTACCCCAACCGAGAGCCAGGGCTGTACCCGCGACTAACTAAAGCCGCTAAAAATACGGTTTAGCAGATCACCCGCATCGCTGGCCAATTGTTTGGCCCAACCTTCGAAGGACAGAAACTGGGGGATCAACATCGACTCCTGCCACCAGGGGTCCTGGTCGACGGGTAAAAAATGGGGCAGCCAAATAAGCAGCGCCATAATGACCACCAGGCCACGGGCAAGGCCAAAAAACATGCCGAAGAGCCGGTCGGTTCCGGTGAGGCCGGTCATTTTCACCAGCTGACTGATCAGGTAGTTGACCATGGCACCCACAACTAGAGTGCCGAGAAATAGAAGCGCAAATGCGAGAGAGTGAACCACCGACGGGGTTTCAGACACGCCCTCCAACAAGGGCGCCAGGCGATCGTCGAACCAGAGCGCCACGCTAATGGCGAGCACCCAAACAACCAGAGAAAGCGCTTCTTTAACAAAACCTCGATAAATGCTGATGACGCTGGAAACAAACAGGATCGCAAGGATCATCCAGTCGGCCCAATTCATGGAAGCTTCCTTTGGTGTCGTACGATGGTACGCGGTCGAGATTCGAGGCGCGCATTCTAACAACTGTAACCAGTGAGCGGTAGGTGTATTTCCCAACTCAGGGCTTAAACTCGCGCAGCAACGCATTGACCTTCAAGCTTGCATCCAGCTCCTGCTTCACCTTGAGCATCGCCTGCTTGTCGGCTTTTGGGCCCACAAACACCCGCACAACCTGCTGGCCTTTGCTATTCACCAGCGGACGGGTAAAACTGGTGTGACCGGCCTTCTCCAGTCGCTCGCGCAAATCGTTGGCACGCGCCTCTTCACTGAAGCTGGCCACTTGCAGTACCCAGCCCTGCAACACGCCCTGCTCGTTCAAAGCCGCCGGCGCGCTGGTGGCCTTTGGGGGCTCGGCAGAGGCTGCCGGTTCTGCAGGCGCCGCAGGCTCATCCACCAATGTGTACATGGCTTCTGGTGCCTTGGCGGGCTCTATACCCTCGGGCCGCTCGGGCTCGGGGATAACTTGCGGAGTTATGGTGGGTGCCGGCGGTATCTGTGATTGACCGCCGATATAGCGGTTGTCCGGCTCATCAAACAGGCTGGGAAAAAATATGACGGCCACGGACGCCAGTACCACGGCCCCGACCAATCGCTGTTTTACACTGTCATCCACAGACACTACCTTTCAATTTGTGTGTACCTTGCCAGCGCCAATGCGACGCGTCAGCTTACCCGGGCGTTATCGTTGACTCGCCCATTGACCCGCTATTGGCCAGCCAGGCTAGCGCCGCAGACACAGTGAAGAATGACCCCAGCACCCAGATAGTATCACCGGGCCGACTGCCCTGCATGGCTTGCGCCAGCGCGCTTGGCACCGAATCGCAGCATTGGCTCCCGGGAGCACCCGCCTGTGCCGCCAATGCCTGCGCACTAGCGGCTCGCGCATTGCCTGGTAGGTCGGCAAAATACCAGCAATTCACTACATCGCGCAGTGGCGCCAGTACACCCTGCTGGTCTTTGTCAGCCATCATGGCAATGACCGCATGCACCTGGCCACCCACACTTGCGGGCCTGGCGCGCGCTACAAAATAGGCACTCGCCGCGGGATTATGGGCAACATCCAACAGCCATTGCCGCCCGTTTACATGTAATCGCTGAAAGCGCCCCGGCACGCCCAACTGAGGCAATTCTGCCAACCACTCTGGCGCTAGGGTTAAGCCCAGTTGTTGGGCAGCGACCAAGGCGGCACAAACACTCGGCAGCGGCAGCTGGGGCCGACCAAAGGCTATGCGAACCGAGCCAATCTGCAACTCACAATCAGCCCCTTGCTCGCGGCACTGGAAATCGCGGCCAGCCAGCATCAGCGTCGCGCCAAGGGCTTGCGCTGTCTCCAGCACCGAGGCCTGGGGCTCGGCGTCCATGTAAATAGCCGGCTTACCGCTGCGAAAAATACCGGCTTTCTCGCGCCCGATTGCGGCCAGATCGCTGCCCAGCCAGTCCTGGTGGTCCAGGGCAATGCTGGTCACGATGGCCAGGTCTGCATCGATAATATTAACGGCGTCCAAACGCCCACCCAGCCCCACTTCCAGCAGCCAGTACTCCAATTGCAGGGTGTGAAAGATCCACAGGGCTGCCAGCGTGCCGAACTCGAAATAGGTGAGGCTAATATCCTGCGCCTGCGCATCGATCGCGGCAAAGGCCTGGCAGATGAGCGCGTCTTCGGCCTCGACACCGTTGACCTGAATACGCTCGTTGTAGCGCAGCAGGTGCGGTGAGGTATACGCGCCCACAGTGCACTGCTGGTCGATCAGCAGGCTGGCCAGGGTGGCAACGGTGCTGCCCTTTCCGTTGGTGCCTGCCACTGTAATTACTGTGCGACTTGCCTCGGGTGCCAATAACCCAAGGCGCGACGCCACCGTGCGCACCCGCTCCAACCCTAAATCGATCGCATTGGGATGATGCTGTTCTTGCCAGCTCAACCAATCGGACAGGCAGCTGAAACGCACAGTAAATTATGCCACCTTGCTGTTAGTAAACTTTGCCAACAAGCCGGCCACTTTATCGCGCATTTTGTCGCGCGGAATAATCATGTCGATTGCGCCGTGCTCCAGCAAAAACTCGGCGCGCTGGAAGCCTTTGGGCAGTTTCTGGCGAATGGTTTGCTCGATAATATTCGGCCCGGCAAAGCCGGCGCGCGAACCTGGCTCGGCGGCATTAATATCGCCCAACAATGCCAAACTGGCCGACACACCACCGTAGACAGGGTCGGTCATAATTGAAATATAAGGGACGCCAGCCTGCTTCATGCGCTCGATCACGGCGCTGGTTTTAGCCATTTGCATCAGCGAGATTAACGCCTCCTGCATACGGGCGCCGCCCGTGGCCGAAAAGCACACCAACGGTATTTTTTCTTTTAACGCCAGTTGCGCGGCGCGGGTAAAGCGCTCGCCCACTACATAGCCCATAGAGCCGCCGTGGAAGGCAAATTCAAAGGCAACGGCCACTACCGGCATACCCTTTAGCAAGCCTTGCATGGCCACTAGCGCGTCTTTTTCACCTGTGTCTTTTTGGGCCTGGGTCAGGCGATCTTTGTATTTTTTAACATCTTTAAATTTCAGACGATCGATTGGCAGCACGTCTGCGCCAATTTCGTGGCGCTCCTGTGGATCGAGGAATATATCCAGTCGACGTCTGGCGCCAATGCGCATGTGGTGATCACATTTGGGGCAAACATCCAAATTGCGCTCCAGCTCCGGCCGGTACAAAACGGCCGCGCATTTCAAGCATTTTTTCCACAGGCCTTCAGGCACTTTGCTTTCGGCACGCTTGCTGTCTTTGCGCACCACATTGGTGACAATTTTGTCTAACCAGCTCATTGTGTTTTACCCAGTTGTCTAAGTTAAATTCAGAATGTTTACAGGCTATCCAGTGCCGCGCGCAGCGGCGCGATTAACGCCGCCGTCTGCGCGGCAATGGCGTCCACCGGCTGCCCGGCTAGCTCGCCCATCTTTGCAACCAACAAGCTGCCCACTACCACGCCGTCGGCAACGGCGGCCACCGCCTTGGCAGAGGCGGCATCTTTGATACCAAAGCCTACACACAGCGGTAGCGTCGAGTGGCGTCGAATGTCGCTGATTTTAGCGGTCACCGATTCGATATCCAAATGGCCTGCGCCGGTCACGCCTTTTAAAGACACATAATAGAGAAAACCGCCTGCCAGGGACGCAATATTGCCAATACGTGCGTCCTGGGTAGTGGGGGCCAGCAGGAAAATATGCTCGAGGTCGCGGGCCTTGAGCAAACCGTTAAATTCTTCGGCTTCTTCGGGCGGCAAATCCACCGTCAGGAAGCCATCGACACCGGCCTGCTGTGCGGCATCAGCTAGCTGCACGTAACCCATGCGCAAAATGGGATTGGCATAACCCATCAACACAACCGGCGTTTGGCTATTGTCCTTGCGAAATTCCGCCACCACGGCCAGGGTATCGCGCAAGCTGGTGTTATGGGCCAGCGCACGCTCGTGCCCCAATTGAATCACCGGACCATCGGCCATAGGGTCTGAAAATGGCACACCCAATTCAATGATGTCGGCGCCCTGTGCCACCAACTGATGCATTGTGGCCAAGGTGGCGCCTCGCTCGGGATCTCCGTTAACAATATAGGTTACCAGGGCTTTTTTGCCGTCGGCCTTGAGGCGCTGCAGGCAGTCATTTATGCGGTTCATAGTCATTCCAATCTAAAATTAACAGCGGCTACTTCACGCCTGACACAGTGATGCCGTCGATATCGGCCACCGTTAAAATGTCCTTGTCACCGCGGCCAGAGAGATTGACCACAATGGTTTGATCTTTGTCCATCGTGCGCGCCAACTTCATGGCATAGGCCACGGCGTGGCTGGACTCCAGCGCGGGCATAATGCCTTCCACCCGCGTTAAAGTGCGAAATGCCGCCAGCGCCTCGTCGTCGTTAATGGCGACATACTGCGCGCGCCCCGCATCTTTCAAGAACGCATGTTCTGGCCCCACGCCCGGATAATCCAGGCCGGCCGACACCGAGTGGGTTTCGATGATCTGGCCATTTTCATCTTCCATTAGGTAGGTGCGATTGCCGTGCAATACACCGGGAATTCCGTCGTTTAATGGCGCCGCATGGCGCCCTGTTTCAACACCATCACCACCCGCTTCCACACCGTAGATAGCGACATCTTTGTCTTTCAAGAAGGGGTGAAACAAGCCAATAGCGTTAGAGCCACCGCCGACACAGGCCACCAGCGCATCCGGCAGCCTGCCAATTTGCGCGAGCGATTGCGCCCGCGCTTCGCGGCCGATCACGCATTGAAAATCCCGCACTAATTCCGGATAAGGCGCAGGGCCTGCCACTGTACCGATGATATAAAAGGTGTCGTCAACATTGGTAGCCCAATCGCGCATGGCTTCATTCATGGCATCTTTGAGCGTGCGCGAGCCAGACTCGACGGCGATGACCTCGGCACCTAACAGTTTCATGCGGTAAACATTCAGCGCCTGCCGGCGCACATCCTCGGCACCCATGTACACCTGACACTTAAGCCCGAGGCGCGCGGCAACTGTCGCAGTGGCCACGCCGTGCTGGCCAGCACCGGTCTCGGCGATCACCCGCTGTTTACCCGAGTGCTTAGCCAGTAGCGCCTGACCAATGGTGTTGTTCACCTTGTGCGCGCCCGTGTGATTAAGGTCTTCGCGCTTTAAATAAATTCGCGCGCCGCCCACTTTGGCGGTGAGGTGCTCGGCAAAATACAAGGGCGAGGGTCGGCCCACATAGTGCGCCAAGTCGCGGTCAAATTCCGCTTGGAAATCTGGATCATTCTTCAGGCGGCGATACATGGCGTCCAGTTCATCCAGCGCATGTATCAGCGTTTCGGAGACGAAGCGCCCACCGTAGTCGCCGAACCGACCTTTAGCATCCGGTACCGCATCGAAATCCACTTGCTTGTTTTCTAGGTCTGACACATTCAACTCCGTTGCCAAAAGACGTTCTAAATTTGCTTGCGCTGTCCATCTGCCCGCTGCACCTGGGCAACCAATGCTTGCACCTTGGCGATATCTTTCACGCCGGGCGCCGACTCTACGCCACCGCTGACATCCACCCCGTAAACACCCGTGGCCGCTATCGCCTGGGCCACGTTTTCGGCAGTCAGGCCGCCGGCCAGCAGGATGGGACGTGGAGCAGCTTGCGGTACGCGGCCCCAATCAAATTGCTCGCCGGTGCCACCCGGCACGCCGGGCCGGTAGGCGTCCAATAAAAAACCCGCCGCACTTTCAAAGCCGGCCATGGCCGCCGCCACATCTAACCCCGGCTTCATGCGTAAAGCTTTAAAATAAGGCAGTCCAAAACTTGTGCAAAATGCCTCGGTTTCATCGCCGTGAAACTGCAAAACCGTTAACCCTACCCGCGCTACGGTGGACCGCACGATCGCGCCAGTGGCATTTACAAACAGGCCTACGCGATGAGTTAAGGGACCCAGCTGCGCCGCTATGACGGCGGCCTGCTCGGGGGTTACCGCCCGCGGACTGGGTTCGTAAAACACCAAGCCGATGGCATCGACCCCACAGGCTTCCACGGCCCGCGCATTGGCCGGCTCAGTTAAACCGCACACTTTAATACGCGTGCGCTGTTGGGGTATTCCACTCAGGCTCAAAGCTATTTCCCGTCCCGGCGAGCAGACCTCTGAAATCGAGGCCGAATACTAGCAGAAAAGACCCGCCAACACTGCAGGTTAACGGCTAAAACCACCCAGCTTTTCGGCCAGAAAACACGGGCCGGGGCTAAACTCTGGAATCCCGAACTCACTTGGATAGGCAACGCTCACCAGATAAAGCCCGTAAGGTGGCGCCGTTTCAGCCGCCTGAGTGCGATCTTGTGAGGCCAAAACCTGCGCCACCCACTCGGGTTCAGCCCAGCCCTTGCCCACGCGCATCAGCACACCGGCGATATTGCGAACCATATGGTGTAAGAATGCATTGGCACTGACCTCCATCACAATCAGATCGCCGCGCTGGGCCAAATCTATACGCTTGATGTGACGCACTGGATGCCGCGCCTGGCACTGCGCCGCCCGCAGAGCGTTAAAGTTGTGCTCGCCGATGAGGTGAGCGGCACCGGCGCGCATTCGACCCACATCTAGCGGCTCGCGACACCAAGTTAATTGATCGTTAAACAGCGCCGGCCGAAAGGGCGAGTTGAAAATAATGTACCGGTAGGTGCGATCGCGTGCGCTAAAACGCGCGTGGAACTCGGCTGGCACTTCGGCCGCCCATTTGATTGCCACGCCGGCAGGCAGATTGGCATTTACACCGGCAGTCCAGGCTTTGGCACTGCGAGTCGCGCGCGTATCAAAATGCACAACCTGATTGGTGGCATGCACGCAGGCATCTGTGCGCCCGGCGCACACCAGGGAAATGGGCTCATTCGCCACTTGCGACAGGGCTTCCTGCAGCGCCAGCTGGACTGTGGGCACGCCCGACTCCTGCTGCTGGAATCCGCGAAAGGCGCCGCCGTGGTATTCCACCGCCAAAGCCACCCTGCGCACGCCCTCCGGGAGCTGTAGGCCCCCGGTAATTTCGCAGTTAGGTGTATAGAGTTTTTGCACGTGTTACCCCTGGCGCCGCGCCCATAAAAAAGGCCCTGCACGCTAACGCCTGCAGGGCCTTTTGGCAAGTTGAGATCAGCCGATACGCGACATCAGTTCCTGCGCTTCGCCTTTCTGGGTATCGTCGCCCTCTTCGAGCACTTCGTCCAGAATATCGCGCGCACCTTCGCTGTCGCCCATATCTATGTAGGCGCGGGCCAAATCGAGCTTGGTGGCCACTTCGTCGCTGTCTGCCAAGAAGCCCAGTTCTGCATCCACACCTTCATCCTCATCGGATTCCGGCGTATCGGCCATGGCCTGCTCAAACACATCGTCGTCCGCATTTAACGGCGGCAACTCATCGGCTCCCTCTTCGATACCAAGGTCGGCACTGATATCAAACTCGGGCTCTTCCGCGGGGGCTTCAGGCCCCTCATCGTCCAGCGCCGCCAGGTCAGCATCCAAATCCAGATCCGCCGAGAGGGTTTCCATTTCCTGATCCAGCGCTTCGAGATCCACATCGCCAAAATCGCCCGCGCTGTCAAAATCGTCGGCCTCGACGGTCAGCGTCTCTGACTCCTCATCGTCACTCGCACTGTCGGACGCCACTGACCCGGTCGCCTCGGTCAGGGTCAACTCGTCATCCAGTGCCAGATCAAACACCTCGTCCTGCGCCGACTCGACAACAGGCGATTCGGCAAGCGGGGCATCTAGCCCATCGTCGCCGTCCAGACTGAGCGTGAAGGTATCATCGTCCGCCTCATCAGCCGGCGCCTCGTCGGACAGCGCCTCCAAGTCACCTAAATCAAAAGGCTCGTCCTCGACGGCCGCATTCTCTGCGGTAGCATCGTCCAAGCTCAAGGTAAATTCCTCGGCTTGCGACTCGGGCGCTGCGTCTTGTAGACCACCCGCATCACTCTCTGCACTATCGCCATCTAACGACAGGGCAAAGTCGTCCTCTCCATCGAGATCCAATTCGGCCAGCGCCTCTAGATCTTCGGTGGGTTCAGCGCTTGCATCGGCGGAATCTAGCTCCAGGTCAAGCGCAAAATCTTCATCATCCTCCGCGTCGCCCAAATCCAAACTGAACGCTTCCTCGTCGCCACTCTCTTCCAGCGCCGAATCTAAATCCAGCGACAGCGAGTCCTCTTCGGCAGGCTCAGCATCATCTAAGCCATCCAGATTGAAATCCAGATCCTCTAAGTCTTCGTCCAGGCTCAGCGACACATCGTCTGACTCACTAAGCTCACCAAAGCCTGCGTCCAAATCTTCTAGCCCTTCAAGCGCATCAAACTCTCCGTCTTCAGCACCCTCTTGCGCCAAGCTTTGCAGCGGGTCAACGTCGTCGACTTCATCAGCGGAGTCGGCCATGGCCGCGCCGGCTACTGCTGCCGTGGCGGCGGCAGCGGCCACAGGTTGCACCTGTGTGCGATCAAACTCTCCGGCGCCCGGTATTGAATCGCGCAATTCCTCAGCGCGCTGCTGACTCAGCTGATCACCGTGCTCCAACAAGCCCGCGTAGTGTTGATCGAAGGCCTCCAGGTTTTTCGTTTCTGCGTAAACCTCTAGCAGTTTGAGCGTAACGTCGCTGCGCCCAGGCTCGCGCGCCAGCGCCTTTAACAGCATCTCCTCGGCTTGATCGTACTTGCCGTAGGCTATGTAAATATCGGCCTCTGCAGCAACATCTGCGGTCTCCGCCTCTGCGGTTTCCACTTCCTCGAAGGTTTCGGGCTCTGGTTCTTCGGGCATTTCCTCGGCGTCGTCCTGCATGTCATCAGGCAGCGCGAAGGGATTGTCATCTTCCTGCTCTTCTTCCGGCTCTTCGTAGAAATCCAGCTCGTCGTCCTGCTCGCCCTCTTGCGCCTGCTTGCGCTTCCAGAAGAACAAACCGCCCAGCAAAGCCGCCAATGCCAGGGCGATGTACAAAATATTGTCCATCAGCGTGTCGATTAGCGACGGCTCTGGCTGGCTGCTGCGAACCACGGTGCTGGCCGCTGGCTTGGGCTGTTCCTGGGTGGCCGCAGGCGTCGGCTCTACGGGTGCCGGCGTGGTTTCGGGCTGCGCGGGCTCGCTGTCCACGGCCTGGCCGGCTGCCAACTGCAGCGCTCGCAACTCTTCATTGGTAACTTCAAGCAAGCGCTCCATGGTTTGGATCTGGTCTTCCAGATCGGTGACACGGGTGCGCAAATCTTCATTTTGACGCTGCGCCGCGCCCAACTCTTCCTGCGCAATGGCTAGCTCATTTTCCAGCACCTCGACATTGCGACCGCGGCCGCCACCGGTACTTGCATCTGTACGGGCACCGCCGCTGCTGAGCTGCACGCGACCTTCGCGGCCACTTTCGCGGCCGGACACGGCGCCGCTTCGGCGACTAGCTTCCAGCGCAGCACCGCCGCTCCACTGGCTATTTTGATAGGCCACTTCGTTAATGGCTTGGCGGGTGCTCAGAGAACTAATTTCATCGGCACTGGGCAGGCGCAATACCTGGCCTTTTTTCAACAGGTTAATGTTGTTGTTGATAAAGGCGTCTGGGTTCAAGCGCTGAATGGCAAGCATGGTTTGTTGCACTGAATAGCTGCGGTCGGGTCGCGCGGCCAAGGCAATATTCCACAGGGTATCGTTGGCCTGCACGGCGTAGTCACCGCCACTTGCAGTCTGAGATACCGCTGGCTGCTGAGCACTGGGGCGCGCTTCGGGTGCTGGCTGGGCCGCGCGCACGGTGGGCCGGGGACGCACGGGCTGAGCTGCCGGCGCCGTCTGGCTAGGCGCTGCAACGGCCTTTTGGTTTTTTTCGCTAAAGGTCGGGAGATCCATCAGCACCGTGTATTCACGAAGCATACGGCCAGTGGGCCACTGGGTTTCCAACAAGAAATTCAAATAGGGCTCGCGCACATTGTCGCTGGTGGTGACGCGGATATGCGGATTGTTTGGATCGTCGAGTACCACCTCAAACTTCATGCCACTCAAGAAGAACAAGCGCTCCACATTGGCGCGCTCGTAAGCTTCGCGCGAAGCTAAACTTACGATGATCTCCTCTTCACTCAGATCGCGCACCTGAAGGAGCTTAATTTGAGCATCGAGCGGTTGATTCAATGCCGAGTTGAGCTTGATCTCACCCAGTCCAAGGGCGAAACCCAGATTGGAGACCAGCGCGGCTGACACCCCAATTGATAAAGCCAACTTACGAAGACGCATATGACGATCCTTTTATTATCTCCCCGACTCCTGCCCCACCGCTGTATACCTTGAGTGCCAAGTGCACCTGGTTAACGTCGCGATACTGCACCTTGAAACCCATGGCTGGCGATGGCCTTAAGTCTCAGAGAGCCAAAACGGTCATGAAGTTAGACTACAAACCTAGAATATATCTTCAATAGTGCTCGTAAGTCTGCATTATAAATAGCTTTTTATCAACATTTGACCCGATAGCCAAGCGCAGAAACACCCACAGCTTTACCAGAGACGCGGCGTCGGTGTGGCTCAGGCCGGCACTATAGTGCTAAGCACTCGCGGCATCTGAGGCAGAGGTCACACCTTGTGGCAATGGGACGCAATATGCTAACTCGCTGATTACACAGGCTTTTAACTAAAAATTCGCCCTAAGGCGGGGACTCTGGGATTCACTACCCACCAAATGCCAAAGGGCCGCAACTGCGACCCTTAGATTCCTCATTTTTGACGACAATCCGCTATTTTTCCAGCAAGACCCGCAACATGCGCCGCAGCGGTTCCGCAGCCCCCCACAGCAATTGATCGCCCACTGTAAACGCCGACAGGTACTCGGGCCCCATGTTCATTTTGCGCAGGCGACCCACTGGCACGGACAGTGTGCCAGTCACCGCCGTCGGCGTTAGACCCGCCAGACTTGCCTCGCGCGTGTTGGGCACCACACTGACCCAATCGTTCGCCGAGGCTAGAATCTGCTCGATGTCTGTCAGCGGCACATCCTTGTTCAGCTTGATAGTTAATGCCTGACTGTGACAACGCATTGCGCCCACGCGCACACACAAGCCATCCACCGCCAGCGGGTTGGCAGAGCGACCAAGAATCTTGTTGGTCTCGGCCTGCCCCTTCCACTCTTCCCGGCTTTGGCGGTTATCCAATTGCTTATCGATGTAGGGCAGCAGGCTGCCCGCCAGCGGCGCGCCAAAATTCGCCACAGGGAAATCTTCGCTACGCATACTGGCAGCCACCTGGCGATCGATGTCCAAGATTGCCGAGGCGGGGTTATCCAGCAGCAATTGGGCATCCTGGTGAATACGCCCCATTTGCGCAATCAACTCGCGCATGTTCTGCGCTCCGGCGCCACTGGCCGCCTGATAGGTCATGGAGCTCACCCACTCCACCAACCCCTCGCGGTACAAACCGCCGATGGCCATTAGCATTAAGCTGACAGTACAATTACCGCCAATGAAATTTTTCACACCGCGGCTTAGGCCGTCTTTGATCACATTCAGGTTGACCGGGTCGAGCACGATGATGGCGTCCTCCGCCATGCGCAGACTTGAGGCCGCATCAATCCAATAGCCTTCCCAGCCGGCTTCGCGCAACGCGGGGAAGACGCTGTTGGTGTAGTCGCCCCCCTGACAGGAAACGATGGCGTCCATGGCCTTGAGCGAATCAATATCGGTAGCATCTTTCAAGCTGGGGATCGATTTACCAATATCCGGTCCCTGACCGCCCACATTCGATGTGGTGAAAAATATCGGCTCAATGTGGGCAAAGTCCTGCTCTGCCACCATACGCTCCATGAGCACCGAGCCCACCATGCCACGCCAACCAACAAATCCAACTCGCATTTCCGTTTTCAACCTGTAAATAGTAAATTAAAGTGCCGCGACAACTGCGTCGCCCATAGCTTCAGTGCCCACCTGAGTCATACCCGCCGACATAATATCGCCGGTGCGCAACCCCTGATCCAAAACCTTTGAAACAGCCTGCTCAATGGCCAGCGCTGCGTCTTCCCGATCCAACGAGTAACGCAACATCATGGCCGCAGATAAGATCGTCGCCAGGGGGTTTGCCAGATCTTGACCGGCGATGTCCGGCGCTGATCCGTGACAGGGTTCGAATAATCCCCGCCGGTTTTTATCCAACGATGCCGACGGCAACATACCAATGGAGCCCGTTAACATAGCCGCAGCATCGGAGAGGATATCACCAAACATATTGCCCGTAACCACTACGTCAAATTGTTTAGGCGCTTTCACCAGCTGCATGGCCGCATTGTCCACGTACATGTGCGAAAGTGACACCTCCGGGTACTCGGGCGCCAACCGGTCCATGACTTCGCGCCACAATACAGTCGCCTCTAGCACGTTAGCCTTGTCGACACTGCACAAGCGCTTGCTGCGTTTCATGGCCATTTCAAAGGCATTGCGCCCAATGCGTTCAATTTCGCTTTCCGAGTATTTGTAGGTATTGAAACCTTCCCGCTCGCCGTTGGGCAGCGTGCGAATACCGCGGGGCTCTCCGAAATAAATACCGCCGGTGAGCTCGCGCACAATCAGGATATCGAGACCTGCAACCACTTCGGGTTTTAACGTGGAGGCGTCAGCCAACTGCGGATACAGTAGCGCTGGGCGCAAATTGGCAAACAATTTAAGTTCAGAGCGCAATTTTAGTAGGCCCTTCTCGGGACGTATGGATCGATCGAGCTTATCCCACTTGGGGCCGCCCACTGAGCCCATTAAAATGGCATCCGAGGCCGCCGCCTGGGCCAATGTGTCATCGGCCAGCGGCACGCCGCAGGCGTCAATTGCAGCGCCGCCTAGCAGGCCTTCGGTGAACTCTAAGCCCAGGTCAAACTGACCGTTGATCCGGTCCAATACCTTGCGCGCCTGCTTGACGATTTCGGGCCCGATACCGTCACCGGGCAAGACTAAAATGTGTTTTGACACAACTCATTTCCTTTTGTATGCCCAACAAGATTTGGGCCTTCATTTTGCGTAATTAATCTTTGCTGGCGCCTTACAATATTGCCGACAACGGCGCCATCACTTAACGCCCGATCGCCCAACAAGCCTCCGCTAGCGGCCGGGCACTATCGCATCAAATAACCAAGGCGCCGACACTCTGCGTTGCGCTTCGTAAGCCTTAATCGCATCGGCCTCCTGCAGAGTCAGTCCAATATCATCTAACCCCTGCAGCAAACACTGCTTGCGAAAGGTATCTACCTCAAAAGCGTAAACCTTGCCGTCGGGCGCGCGCACTTCCTGGCTGGCCAGATCAACGGTCAGCGAAAAACCGGGCTCGGCGTAGAGCGCCTCAAACAGAGCGTCTACATCCGCCTCGGGCAAAGCGATCGGCAAGAGACCGTTTTTAAAACAGTTGTTATAGAAAATGTCCGCAAAACTTGGCGCTATCACCGCCCGGAAACCATAGTCATCCAGTGCCCAGGGCGCGTGCTCGCGACTGGAACCACAACCAAAATTTTTGCGCGCCAGCAAAATACTGGCACCCTGATAGCGCGCCTGATTCAACGGAAAGTCGGGGTTTAACGGCCGGTTGCTGCAATCCTGATCGGGAAATCCCTCGTCCAAATAGCGCAGTTCGTCGAACAGGTTTTTTCCAAAACCCGTGCGCTTAATGGATTTCAAAAACTGCTTTGGAATAATCATGTCGGTATCGACATTGGCGCGATCCATTGGCGCCACCACACCGCTCACAGTGGTAAATGCTTTCATGGTTTACTCCTTAGCCTTGAATATCGAAAGTGCGCACGTCCACAAAATGGCCAGCAACTGCTGCCGCGGCAGCCATGGCGGGGCTGACCAGATGGGTGCGCCCACCGTAGCCCTGACGACCTTCAAAATTGCGGTTTGAGGTAGAGGCGCAGTGCTCGCCATTGCCCAACTTATCGGCGTTCATGGCCAGGCACATAGAACAGCCCGGCTCTCGCCACTCCACGCCCGACGCGAGGATAATTTTGTCCAGCCCTTCGGCCTCCGCCTGTGCTTTCACCACGCCCGAGCCGGGCACAACCATCGCCTGCTTAACCGTGCTGGCCACCTTGCGCCCTTTCAGCACAGCCGCAGCTGCACGGATATCTTCAATGCGCGAATTGGTGCAAGAGCCGATAAAGACGCGGTCGACTTTAATTTCTGCAATGGGCTGACCGGCCCGCAGGCCCATATAGCGCAGGGCGCGCTCAATGCCTTCGCGCTTGACCGGGTCAGTTTCCGCGACGGGATCGGGCACCGAGGCACCCACCGGCAATACCATCTCAGGGGACGTGCCCCAACTGACCTGCGGCGCAATTTTGCTGCCGTCCAGTTCAACCACCTTGTCAAAATGCGCACCCGCGTCGCTGTGCAAGGTCGACCACTCCGCCACCGCGCGATCCCACTGCTCGGCACTTGGGGCGTAAGTTCGGCCCTTGACGTAATCGAGCGTAATTTGATCCACCGCCACCATGCCGGCGCGTGCACCTGCCTCAATGGCCATGTTACACACGGTCATTCGGCCCTCCATCGACATGGACCGAAAAACCTCGCCACCAAATTCAATGGCGTAACCCGTACCGCCGGCGGTGCCGATCTCGGCGATAATGGCCAATACGACATCTTTAGGGGTCACGCCAGCGCCCAACTGGCCGTCTACGCGCACCAACATGTTTTTCATTTTCTTGGCCACCAGGCATTGGGTCGCCATCACGTGCTCCACCTCACTGGTGCCGATACCGTGCGCCAGCGCTCCCAAAGCACCATTGGTAGCCGTGTGGGAGTCCCCGCAAACAATCGTCATACCCGGCAAACAGGCACCCGACTCAGGGCCAATGACGTGCACTATGCCCTGGCGCCGGTCATTGATTTTAAATTCCACAATGCCAAATTCATCGCAGTTGTCATCCAGCGTTTGCACCTGAATTTTGGACACTGGGTCGGCAATACCTTCGACACCAGCGGCCCGCTCAGTGGGTGTCGTGGGGACATTGTGGTCAGGGGTCGCCAATATGGAGTCCACGCGCCAGGGTTTGCGCCCAGCCAGGCGCAGCCCCTCGAAGGCCTGCGGCGTGGTGACTTCATGAATGATATGGCGATCGATATAGATTAATGCCGACCCATCATCGCGCTGTTTGACCAAGTGGGCATCCCACAATTTGTCGTACAGGGTTTTGGCTACCATGACTTCCCTCACTGATTCCCTTGCTGCCAGGCCGTTACGGCCAGCACAGCCCTTAATGTTTGCGCCAGTTTAAGAGTGCCCACCAAATAACACAAATTCATTATTTTCATGTAATCAATTCCATTCTAGAATGCACGGAAAGACGCACAGTCTGTGCAAGAAAAACGCAACGGAGGCAATATTCAGGGTGGATACACAAAGTTTACAGGCATTTTGCGCCGTCGCTGAGCTGGGCTCTTTTTCTAAGGCAGGCCAGCAACTTTTTCTTACCCAACCGGCCGTCAGCAAGCGAGTGGCAAATTTAGAGCAACAGCTCAATTGTCGGCTGTTTGATCGCATTGGCCGCAAAATACAGCTCACTGAAGCTGGCCACCTTCTGCTGCCCAGGGCGCGCAGTATTCTGCAAGCTGTGGCCGACAGCCAGCGATTGATTGACGACCTGGGCGGCGAGGTGCGCGGTCAACTAACCATTGCCACCAGCCATCACATCGGCCTGCACCGCTTACCCCCCCTACTCAAGGACTTTGCCAACGCCTACCCAAAGGTCGATCTGAACCTGCGTTTTATGGACAGTGAGCGCGCCTATGAGGAAATTGGCCAAGGTGCACACGACCTCGCGATCGTTACGCTGAACCCGGAAACTACGCCGCAAATAGAGGCCGAGCCCTGGTGGGAAGACGAGTTGGTGTTTACCTGCGCCAAAGACCACTTTCTAAGTCAACACGCATCGCAATTATCACTGAACACCCTCAGCCAACACCCGGCCATTCTGCCCGATGCCAACACCTATACCACCGCGCTGATCCAGTCTTTGTTTGACCGCGCACGCGCCACCCTGTCCATCAGTATGACCACCCATTCCTTAGACACCATTAAAATGATGGTCTCCATTGGCTTGGGCTGGAGCCTGCTGCCGAAAACACTGATCACCCAGGACCTGGCCGTGCTAAGCCCGGCACCGACTACACCGATCGTGCGCAAGCTAGGCTGCATTCGCCATACGCAGCGCTCGCAAAGCAACGCAGCGCGCGCCTTTTTGACGCTTTGTCGATCACATTTATCGTAAATTCCGCGCTAATTTCCCGCCAGCTATGGCTATAATGCGCCCCATTATCACCGGCAGGCGACCCTTAACCTGGCGCATTGCTACCCACTGTTCCATTTGATGGAGACCCGCATGAATTACACACGCACACTGTCCGCGCTCGCCGTTTTGTCTTTGAGTTCATCAGTCGCACTCGCCGACGCCCTGGGACTGCATCTGGGCCTTGGCCAGTGGCAAAATGATCCAGACGGCCAGCTGTACAGCTACTCAATGGACGAACTGAATTACAAGCAGGCCAACAACCGCTTTTTTTACGCGGCCTTTGAACACCCTATTCCCCTGCTGCCCAACGTGCGAATTCAATACGATGAACTGTCTCACAAAGGCAACACCACCTTGGTGACTGTGCCCGCGGCCAGCCTTACGGACTTGAGTTCCACCGACGTGATCGGCTATTACGAGCTGTTGGATAACTGGATTAGCCTGGATTTAGGCCTGGGCGTGCGCCGCTACGATGGCAGCTCCGTAGTAGAACTGGGCGGCTCAGAAATTAACAGAGATACCGTCAACACCTACCTGCCAATGGTGTACGGCGATGCCAATTTTGATTTACCTTTCACCGGCCTTTCTGTGGGCGCAAAATTTCAAGGCGGCAGTTACGACGATACGGAATTTACCGAATACTCGGCGCGTATCAGCTACATGCTCGACAGTATCCCCTCAGTAGGTGCAGAACTGGGCTACAAAAAGAAGAATCTGTCCAGCGTAAAAGGTCTCGATATCGATGCCGAGTACACTGGCCCCTACATTACACTGAAGGCTCATTTTTAATTATCTTTAAGCTCGCAGCGACAAAAATGGCGCCCGAGGGCGCCATTTTTTATGTCGGCAACCAAAGTGCCCGCTATTTGTTGAGCAGATCTTTGTAGGGGCTCGGCACCACCAACTCCACAGGCTGCGCAAAACCCGGCACCTTTAACTGCGTATCGGAAATTTCCAGTGCCGCCTCATCGATCATACCCTCGCCAAAGCGATAGATAGTGTCAAACTGCCCGCGCGTGGCCCGCTGATCGTAGGCCGCAATGGCCGCACGCGTGCCTTCGCGACGTGCGCAATAAGCGGCAAAGGCCGCCTCACCGTAACGGTTTTTTAGCAGCGTTTCCACAATGCGCGGCGACACAACCGTGGCGGTCGCATTGTTGCCGCCAAACCCCTTGGAGTTTAAAAACGCTACATCCATCGCGCGCTCGCGACAATCCAGATCCGCCAAGGGAATGTGCAGGCGCTTGGCATGCACATCCTCAGCCACCCGTGCGATGGTTTTAATGCCCGGGATAATGCCGTACTTGAAAACCCCCAAGGTCGAAATCAATTGATCGGCACTCGCAGGCGCCAGTGAGTGGCCCACATAGGCTTTTACCGCCGCCACAGGCCAGTTTTCAATTCCGAACACCGCAGCTAAACGATCGAATATTTCGCTTTCTGTGACTCGGTTGGCGGGGGTACTCGAGCCGTGAGCCTGAATGAAGGAGTGCTTGCGCACGCGCTCAGCTCCCAGCAAATCCACTGCACTGGCCACCGCCTTCGCCATGGTAATGTAATTGCCCGGCCCCGGCGCCGATATGGACTTTTTGTAGCCGTCGGCATTCACAAACACCTCTGTCGCCGCGCCGTGTATTTCCGCACCTAGCTCAAGTGCCAGTGCATCGTCCATAAGCACGACATACTGAGTGGACTCGGCAATGGTAAAGCCAGCATTGTCGCCAAATGGGCGGCTCGCGCGCCGGTGATCAGGCTCTGCGTCAGCGGGCAAGCCATCCAGCTTACGTAGATTCTCGTCGCTGGCCAGTGCGCCCATGGCGCCGTAGCCATCGATAACTTCCGGCAACAGCGGCGCCTCGGCATTGCCCACAACGGCAACCCGGCGCCGGCCGGCAACTATGTCATTCACGGCCGCCTGCAGGTTGTACAAAAACGTCGCACAGGCGCCCACTATGGCTCCTGTGTGCCCCACGCTACCCAAAACGTAAGCGTTTACGAAATCGGCCGGCATGGTATTCAATCCCAGCGGGCACTGCTTGGCGCTGACCCGCCCGCCTTTCAGGCGCTGCTGCATCATGCCGCCAAACCCATTTTCATCCAGCTGACTCATGGCATTGCTGGCATACACGCCAATTTCATCGGGTTTAACGGCGTCCACCACCTGCGCCCAGTCAATCCCTAGCGAGTGCACGGCGTCTGAGGCGCCAACGATGGCAAATTGCAGGGCACGCGGATGGAACCGGGCATTGTAGTGATCAGCCGGGTCGTAACCGCTAGGCAGCTGACCCGCCGCTTTAACAGGCATCTCGCGGGTGCTATCAATTTTTGCCTCGAGGGTTTCGGTAATAATGACCCGCACTCGACCCGGCTCATCGGCCAAGGGCTCCGTTTGCCACGCCGCCGGCAGCGGCTCGGGCAGATCCCGCTCGCGGGTAATAAAACTCACTTGCCCCTCCGGCGCCAAGGGGACATTTTTATGCCACTCGGTGGCGTCCACATCAAAATATCGGCGCTCTATCTTGCGAATCAACGTGCCGTCTAGCGCTGCCTGGGTGTATTTGGCCAGCACAGCCGCGCGGTCCAAAAGCTGGTCTTGCGGTGCGCCAAGATCCAACCACAGGCCACTGTCCTCGTCGTAGCGCACGAGCTTCATCATGGCTATCAAGCCCAGTAGCGTCTCTTCGCGCGAAGCGGTATCGAGGCTATCGATAACGGTGCGCCGATAGGCGTGGTGCACGGAACTGCGCCCGGCGGCACTAAAGCCACCAAAGCCCACAATAACGGGTAATTTCACCATGGGGTGCCTGAACTCCTTAATTGACTGATCGCCTGCGGCGGCCCGTGTCATTCAGCCAAGCAGCGCGTCGATGAGCGGAGTGTAGAAACTCAGAGCCCTGTATACTACGGCATTTTGGTCGCAAATTTTGCATTTCTAGCCAAATTACCAGATTATCCCTTGCCCGTGGCCATTTTGAGGGCCTAGGATGGCGGCCTGTTCGGTCAAAACTCACCGGCATATAAGCCAAACGCTTGTTTGCCGGATTCTTGACCTAAGCCCACAGCAACGCGTGAAATCTTATGCACCAAATTGCCTTTGTTCTCTGCGAGCACATGCTCGCCACCGGTACCACTCTACCCATAGAAATGCTGAAGGCCGCCGAAAGTGCCGCCCTGAGCCAAAGCCGCCAGGTCAAACGCCTGGCAATTCACACCGTAGCGGTGAACAAGGCACCCGTGGTGACCCGCGCAGGTTTTGCCCTAATGCCCGAGTACGATCTCGCATCTGCGCCGCAACCCGATATGATTTTTATTCCCAGCCTGTGGCGCAATCCCCGGCCAATCATCCGCAAAAACAAGGCGCTGCTCACCTGGCTTCGCTCGCAATACGAAAATGGTGTAACCATCAGTGCCGTTGGCACCGGTGTGTGTTTTCTAGCGGAAGCCGGACTTCTCAATGACAAGGCGGCGACCACCCACTGGTACTACTTCGACCAGTTTCAAAAGGATTACCCGCAGGTCCACCTAAAGCGACAGTATTTTATATCTCAGGCCGGCAGCCTCTATTGTGCGGCCAGTGTGAATGCGCTGGCAGATCTCACGGTGCACTTTATTCAGCGCATGTACGGCAAGCCTGTTTCGCTGCACGTAGAACGCCACTTTTCCCATGAAATTCGGCGCTCTTATGAAACCACCAGCTACTTTGACGGCGGCACTCGGCATCACCCCGACGAAGAAATCATGCAGGCACAAATGTGGTTGCAGGACAATTACGGCAGAGAAATAAAGCTCAGCTTAGTGGCCGAGCGCTTTGACATGAGTGTGCGCACTTTTAACCGGCGCTTTAAGGCGGCCACCGGTCAATCGCCGCTTCAGTATTTACAAGAGATTCGAATAGAAACGGCAAAGGACCTACTGAAGACCAGCAACCTTTCCATCAGCGAGGTTGCCTTTAAAGTAGGCTACCACGACATGGGCCACTTCACGGGGTTATTTAAAAAGTTACTGGCGACAACACCATCGGAATACCGCACCACAGTCAGGGCCAAGCTGTTTAGTGCCGTTTAGTGGGCGACATTGTTTGCGGGCGCGGCGGGTTTACGCAAGAAAACCACGTCGCTATCCACGAACGTCAATTCTGCACCCAGCGACTTAGCCAGCCAAGCGAAGCTTGGGTCTGAGAAAAAAGCGATATGGGTGGGGTCATTTTTGTAGTGCCAAGTACTGAATGCCTGTTGATCGATTACTCGCTTGGTCATTAACGCCATTAAACCGCCTGGCATTAACCGCTGCCAAAGTGCAACGAGTGTGAGGCCTGGCTGCGCCAGGTGCTCAACCACTTCCGTAGCGCAAATAAAATCATAATTTAATTGCAGGACTCTCGGATCTTGGGCGTAAAATTTATCGTATACGGCTACGTGAAAGCCCTGAGCGAGTAACCACTGCTGCAACGCAGGCCCTGGCCCACAACCAAAATCCAATCCCCGTGCACCCGGAACCAGTTTATCGACGAGCGGATCACCTAAACGGCGAAGAAATTTTAAATAGCCGGCATCGGTTTCGGCATTTTCGTGTAAATCGTACTCGGCTTTTTCTCGATCGCAACTGACCTGCTGATCTGGCATGACAAACACCAACTGGCAGCGCTCACACTGCCAGTATGTTCGGCGCTTGTCCTGAAAATATTTACAAGGGCCGCACCAATAACAGAGCGGGCAACGGCCTTGACTATTTAGCATTTTCCGGTTGAATTCAGCAGCGACCTTTACGCAACTTTCAAAGCTGACGTAGACTGACTGATTACGATCTTTCGCGGCTTCATGGCTTCCGGTATTTCGCGGACTAAATCGATGTGCAGCAACCCGCTTTCCATGCTGGCGCCCTCTACTTTCACATAGTCTGCCAACTGGAAGCGGCGCTCAAAATTTCGCTCTGCAATACCTTGGTGCAGATACTGCCCTTTTTTGGCGCTACTGGCTTTCTGCCCAAGCACGGTCAATTTATTTTGATCGACTTGGATATCAATCTCCTGCTCAGAAAAGCCTGCAACGGCCATAGAAATACGGTAGGCGTCTTCGCCTGTCAATTCGATATTGTAAGGCGGATAGGCCGGCTGGCTTTGCTCAGCGCGACTCAGAGAATCTAATACTCCAGCAAGGCGATCAAAACCAATGGCAGAGCGGTACAAGGGGGTCAAATCAAAGTTTCTCATAGTGTTATCCTCTATTCAGAGCAATAATTTAAGGGGGCCGATCCACTGATCCAGCCGTAGGTGCGCCCCAGTTTCTGGCAGCGCACTAGAGATATATGGGCCGTGAATAGTATTTCAACCCCCGCCTGACGCCCCATTAGGTTCAGCCGCCCACGACTTACTGAACGACCAATAGTTCCCAGAATATATTCGCAATATTTCTTTAAAAACTATTGTAATTCTGAATAAGAGTGACAATATGTAAATCAGGACGTCCAGAAAAGTCACGTAAACCAAGGAGCACTTCTATGAAGTCAGCTGCGACAATTGTGTACAGAGATTTGGAAGCGTCACCGGCATTGAGTGCCACTATTCAAAAGAAGCTCGATAAGTTAAATCGGCTTTCTGATCGACTGAGTGTACAGCGTGTGGTGATCACCGCGCCACATCAGCACCACCACAAAGGCAGCGAATTCCACGTCAGTTTGGAAATTCACCAAGCCGGTAAAACCGTCAATTTAAGCCACGCCGACGACACAGTTCAGATTGCCGTCAGGGAGGTTTTTGCCACAGCCGAGCGATCCATCAAAGAGCTCGCGGCCAAGCAGCGGGCCAAGCGTCACGTCAATAAAAATACGCTTCTCGAACAGGAGCAACCAGATAGCGACGAGTTTCAGCACTTTGACGAGGCGGGCTAAGCGCTTAGTAAGCTTCCCAAACCAACTGTTGATACAGCGCCAATCTAGCAAAAAAACATGCCAGAGATGGTCTCTAGGTAGAGATTAATCGCTAGTTTCACGCCAATTGACGCAATAAGGCAGTTTAATGATCCGTCGTTAAACTGCTATTGCTGTGCACGCCCACCCAGTGCTATGTTTAGTCGGTCTGTGTCAATTGTACGTTTAACGAGAGCGAAGTGGTTGTTTAACCAGCTATCCTAGCTGAGTGATTACATTGTATTGTGGACGCCGTTAAGTGAATGGTAGGAGCTGCCAGATGGCTGAACTGAATGTTCGCTCGCGCCGGCAACGGCTAAGCATCTACGCTGCATGGATTAGTGTGCTTATTGGTTGCTGCCTGAGCGCTTTGCTGATCGCCAATGGCCATGCCGCCAGCAATGCACTTGCGCCAGAATTCGAAGCGGACCGCTTGGTGATGGCTGCTGAGCACGCACTGGCACAAGACCAATTAACAGACGCATCGCGCTATTTGGCACAGGTTAGCCAACTCGACATTACACCGCCCCCCGAGTATCACTATTTTCAAGCCCTGCTGCTCGAGCGTAAAAGCCACTATGGCAAAGCCCTGATTCACTATAGGAGCTACGTCAACCAATGCGGTAAAAGCGGTCGCTTCTATCGACAAAGCCTGGGCCAGATTACCGAATTGGAAAGACTTGTGCAGGGCGACACTTCGAACTCGCAACCTGAAATTCAATGGGGTGGCTTTACCGCAGACCAATCAGATGCAGCCTACCAGCAGCGACTGCTCGCCCTGTATAAAACACCCAGCCCCGAAGCGGCCTTGACCCACCACATCAACAGCTTATTGCGCTTTTACGCGCTGCCGCAGGCACAAGGGGAATACTTTGAAATTGTAACGCGCGAACACCGCATTCAAACACTCCGGCGCAGTGATCCCGAAGACGGCCGGGCAGTGGCCATTAAGGAAAATCAACTCGACTTTAGCGTCTATGGTTTGAACCCTTACCTGAAATCCTCATGCGGGAAAAATCTTACCTTTGGTCAGGCCTGCTGGTTCTACGCACCCCAATCGGCGCAAGAGTGGCTGGCCGTGCAAAACAATCCGGTGGCGGCGGCAGAGCTAGAAAAAGCATTGGCGGCGCTCATCAAGACTCTTCAGAAAAATAAGTGACTTACTACGCGCAGTGTTAGCGTCGAGCATTCGATGCCCCATCACCAAAGCCCTCAGCTGGGCCATCAGTCAAAACTTTTAGTGGCAAGCGCAGAATAAGCTCAGGCCGACGCCCTGCGATTGGGCAGCACTAAGCAGTCGGGGCAAAAGCCAGGCTCTAAAATCTGTAGATAGGTGAGCTGATCTTGATCGAGGTAGGTCACAAGAAATAGCTTGGCTAAATCTGGGTAGCCCCGCACATCGGGCGCTGAGAGCAACTCGCGATTTTCACCAAAACCCAACCAGAGCCGATTAGCTGCGAAATAGATCAACCGGCTCAGACCAAAATGGCGATGGTAGATTTCCCGTACTGTGAGTCCTGAGGTATCAAAGTAAGCCATGTGCCTTGCTCCTTGGCGAGAGTCAACCTTTCCTGTTTTAAGACAACCGTTTGAATTTCAACGACTTATATAGGCGTACCCGCGGCAACTCCGCAATAGATTACCTTGGCCTTCCCCTGTCAAACTACGCGATTAGCCAATGCAACAACTGGTACGAACGAACATACTAGATCAATATATGATCAGGGTAAAGTGGCAAGCCGCGGCTGTTTATACCATTTGAACCATTTGCTCTACCCCTTTTAGAGCTTGCGCTAAACGCCCCGATTGAATGGGCTTACTGAGGTAATCATTCATGCCGGCGGCCAGGCACTGGGCTTTGCTTTCTGGCTGTACATGGGCCGTAAGCGCCCATATGGGGACCTGAGGCCAGCCCTGCTCAACACACATCGCGCGTATTTGCCGCGTCGCCTCAAAGCCGTCGAGGATCGGCATATCACAGTCCATCAGTATCAGATCAAAGCGCCCCTTTTGACCTTGAAAGAGCGCGACAGCCTGCTCGCCATTATCCACTAGCGCCACGTTATGGCCCAGGCGCTCTAACATTTTTTCAATCACCACCTGGTTAACGCGATTGTCCTCCGCGACCAAGATGCTTAAATGAGCCTGAAACCGCACCCGCCCATCTCGCTCCGATATCACAAGCTCAGAGGCATTGATGGGCGTCAAGCTGAGCAGCGCCCAGAAGGTCGCTCCATCACCCGGCAAACTGGACACGCCCACTTTGCCGCCCATTAACATGACGAGCTGCTTGCTGATATACAGTCCCAACCCCCGGCCTTTGCCCGAGGCACCGTCCAAACCCACGGTTTCAGCATCGAAAAGACTGGCGGCGCGCTCTATTTCGATGCCCGGACCACTATCGCGCACCACAAACTTGAGCCGGTCTGGATGAAGCTCGTCGCCAGCACGTGAGACTTTCAATACGACTTCGCCGCGACGTGTAAATTTGCAAGCGTTGGATAAAAAATTCATCAACACCTGCCGTAAACGCGTGTTGTCACCGCTAACGTACAAGGGTACATCCGGGGCAATAACACAGCGCAACTCTACATATTGACCATCGACCTTGGGTTTATAGGCCGCGACACACTCCTCACACAACTGGTGTAAATTAAAGCTAACCTGTTCTAACACAATCTTTTGCGACTGTATTTTTGCCAGATCTAATAAGTCGTTAATAATTCCCAGCAGTGCAGAACCCGACTGATAAATAAGGTTGTTGTATTGTCTGGCGGTGTCTGTTTGCAAATGCTCGCGCAACAATTCAGACATGCCCAAAATGCCATTCATGGGCGTGCGAATTTCCTGTGATACACGGGCAATTAAATCTGACTTGGATTGATTTTCGTGCACCACCAGCGCTTGTGCATCCTGTATAAACTGTATTCTGGCCGCCAGTGCCAGCGCCAGCAGCATCATTTCTGCCACCGCACTGGCGCGAAACCAGGGCCAAAGTGCGTTAATACTACTTTCCGCTGCGCCTACTAATATTGCGCACATTGAAGCGACTACAATGCATAAAAGTGCCCATGCCAGGGTAAAGTACTTAGCGTAACTGTAACCCGCTCGCCAGACGTAGGCTCCGGCAAAAATAAAGCTGGTAAATGCAATCATTGCCGTAACGACAGATACATCAAACACGTAACTGGCATCCACAAATAGCGCTAGCAGCAAGGGCGTACAGCAAAGTAGCATTAAAACTTGAAAGTATGCGTACACTGCCGGTGCACGCGACTTTAACGAGAGAAAGGAAGCGGCGAATGCGCAGCCAAACAGCTGCGTCAAAGCCGACCAAAAAGCCTGCCCCGTGACCTGAACAGAGGGCAATATCGGCAACAAATAAGTAAACAATATACCGTCAATAGAGGCAAAAAACAGTGTGAGACAAAATGTGAATCCTACATAAAATAGATAGGACCAGTCACGCAGTGCAACAAACAGAAATACATTGTACAAAATCATGGCAAGCGCAATGCCGTAGTAGATTCCAGCCTCCACCCCACGCTCTGCGGATACATGGTGATAGCTAGCAACGTCCCAGACCGTGGTCGGTAAATCCAACCATCCGCTGGCGTGCGCTCTCAACCACAGGGTGATCGTCTGATTGTGCTCTACCTGGATAGGTACCACATAGTCTGGGCTCGGAAAGGCGCGCGCCTCCACTGGCATTGCAGCGGTAAACCGATGGCTCGCCAATAGCTCGCCCTTAGACTCGATATACACCTCAAAGGAATCAATACTGGCGTTCTGAAAACTGATGAGCCAGCGCGTCGTGCGACCCGTATTGCGCAGTTTTACAGTCAGCCAAACGGGGTTGCGCACACTGCCCAACGTGGCATCCCGGTCCGGTACCGGTCGCCAGTGCGCATCTTCGGCTACTAATTTGACGGCGTTGAAATCCACCCCACCAGAGAGGTCTTCGAAATAGAGCAGATGCTGCCCTACGGAAACAGACAGCGGCGGCTCCCCTATTTCAACAGGTGCTTGCGCCGTAGCCAGTATTTGCCCCATGCTGGCGACAGAAAACAGCAACAGCAAGGCACCAATGCCTATCACGCTCCGCCACATGGTGCCCATTCACCTCGCCCACTACCAACTCGATGTAAGCCTAGGGCAGGCTAAGTCAGTGCGCAAACTGTCGGCAGGGATTTTCAGTGACGGCGCGACCATCACACTGGTCAGTCCGCCGCGGCCTCCAGCTCGGCCAACTCATCCAGAAAATCAATACTGGCCTGGTGTTTGAGCGTCTGGCGGTGTTGATCCATTAAACTTCGCACCGCGTCGCGATTAAGCACCTGGCGGTCTACCAGCACCCGTGAATGGAGTTCGCCAATAGGTTGTGCGGTGGCGCACTTGCTAAACACAAATTGGTTGCTGATAAGATCCAGAAAGGGCCCCGATTTACTCGACGGCATAATAAACATCAGCTGAAGCCCTAGGGATTCGGTCAAATAATTGATCACCTCCTTGGAGCGGTGCTCATCCATTTTACTGAACGCCTCGTCCACCAACACCATCCGCAAGTGGTTGCGCCCTTCATTAAAGCGGAATGCCGAGGTTATTGCCGCGCTGCGAATAATGTAAGCAGGGGTTTCCAGCTGACCGCCCGAGCCAGTGCCATATTGGCTCAGCGCTATGGGCGCTTTACCTTCAGGCTCTTTGTAAATTTCGTAGCGACGGTAGTTTCGATAATCGGCCAAGCGGCCCAGTTCTTTCAACGCTTGCTGCTCATTGTCATCCAGCAGCATAGCCATGAGCTTGTCGCGCACCCGAAGGTGCTTCTTGTCCAGCGCCATCTCAAATAGCGATTCGCCATCCCCCAGTGCAGGGTTATCTATGACTGCCTTGAAAAACTGCCAGTACTCTTTAAATTCCGGGATCCAGCTGTAACCAAAATAAAACCGCTCGCGATCTGCACCAAACCGATGGTGCTCCAACTCGGCATTTAGTTGTTCCAGTGTTTGCTTACCGTCGTTTATCGCCTGATAAATGGCATGGCACAGGTTGGTTACAAAAGCGTTGTTAAAGCTGGCCCGCATGGCACTGATATCTGCTTGGCGCGTAGCCAAAATATTGTTTTTCAAACGGTTGTATAGGCCGTCTAATTGACGTTGCAATGCACAGACATTTCTGAAATTTTGCTCGCAGTGCAGCTCTGCCAAATTGGGCTCAAACAACAACCTATCGGCACCTGCGGCCGCCAGATTATGCTCCATCAGGAGTGCATCAATTTTTCGTAGACTTTTACCCAGGCCAGCCCTGACCTCTGCATGCTCGGCATCAAGTTGCGCCAAGTTTCGGCGAACGGCCCAATCATCCGCTTCCGCTATCGCGCTGTCGAAGTCAAAATCCTGCCATAGAGATACCAGAGCCGCTAAATTAGCCTCAGACTCTTCTAGCGCCGCCAGCGTCGCATCTTGCTGCGCATCCAGACGCTTACATTGGGCATCCACTGCCCGGCGCTCAGCCTCAAGATTGATACGTAATTCTTGCAACTGGTCGAGCTTTTGCTGCTGTAAGGCCAGTTGCGCTTGTAATTCCCTTAGAGCTTGTTCAATAGCTTCGTGATCAGCCAGTGATAGCCGCGCCAGTCGCGCCACTAAGGACTCGAGCTCACGTT